>CAJMRV010000097.1 GCA_905215795.1 uncultured bacterium
GAGGGCTTGTCGACGACGAGCAGGTGGCGGTCCTCGAAGAGGATCTTCAGGGCGTGCTTGGGGAGCACCGGCGCGGCGGGCTTGTCGCTCGGGCGGCGCTTCGTCTTGATCGGGGGGATGCGCACGACGTCGCCCAGGGCGAGCTTGGTGTCGGCCTGGACGCGGCCCTTGTTCACGCGGACCTCGCCCCCGCGGATGATGCGGTAGACGTGGCTCTTCGGAACGTCGCGGGCCAGCCTCACGATGAAGTTGTCCACACGCTGTCCTTCGGCGTCTTCACCGACGCGCACGAAGTTGACGCGGTCCGTCTGGAGGTTGCATCGTGCCGAATCGTAAATGGTGGTTTTTTGTGCGTGGGTTTTCTCTGTCATGCTCTATAATGTGTGCAGGTCGCCGGTCGGGCGGCGTTTCTCCGTAGGAGAAACATTCCCGTCCGCCGGATTCGTACCGGTGGGAACGCCGCGTTTTTTCCGGCGATGAGGCCCCTTGGGAAGCCCCTTCATTCATGAGGGGAATCCTAACAGAATCCGCGCCGTCGGCGGGATTCGGGAGAGGGCCTTGTTGAACGCATTTTCCCACGTTTGAAGATTTTTTGGCAGTTGCCCGCCGAAAAAGGCAATGCTGCCGTAATCACCGCGCCGCTCCGACGGCGGGTGTCCAGAGTCAACCAAGAAGAAGCGCCCCGGGAGTCCCAATCCCTCCGGCGCTCGACGTGCTTAAGGTCCCCATGGGGGACGACATGCCGATGTGTGGCGGAACCGTCCGAGACCATTTCTCCGGTTCCCGCAGAACCCGGCGTGGTGTTCTCCCGGCAGGAGACCGCACGTGAAAGACGACGAAGGACCCCGGTCGACGGAGCAGGGGCGCGAACACGCGGACCCCCGGCAGGGTCCCCGTGATGCCGAAAACCGAATTGTTTGAAATGTACCGAGGCTGTCAGCGCTCGACGAGTTCCTCCTCCTTTCATTGAAAGAGACGGAGTGCGATGAAGAGGACGCCATGCGTCCCACTTGTTCGGGGCTTATCAGCGCGGGTGCGGAAAGAAAGGCGCCAAAGGGCGCGCCGCTCGTCGAGGGCGGACGTCGACGCTCCGTCGTCAAGAGGACGGGGCGTGAGAAGGATACGAAGGGAAACGGTGTGAGGGATTGAGCCCGCACGGGCCCGGCGTACGGATACGGACGCGGCCGTGTCGTGAGTCTCTCCCCAATGTCCGGTCCGCGGGCCCCCGAAGGGTCCGCAGGGCGAGCCGCCGCCAACGGCGCTCGCACGCGGCCGGGACCGCAGGCGCGCACTCCGCGGGAGTGCGCCCGCGACGGCCGCGGACAGGACGACACACCGGTCCGCCACGGATCCCCTCCGACGTCACCTCCAGAGTGCGAGGACCGGAAGGCCGGCTACGGGCCGCCTCCGCCACGCCCCCGACCGCATCCGCTCGCGGACGCTCGGCTCCGCCGTCCCACTTCCTGAAGGACGGCCGGGCCACGCAGCGTTGCCCTGCGTCATATCCACGGCGGCTCCCGTTCCGGCCTCCCTCATCGTGCCGGGCGGATCCCCCGCCGTAGTCAGAATTCAAAACGCGCGCCCGTCCGGGGCCGTCGTCGACCGCCATCGAGGCTCCTTCCCCCTTTGAAGGGGAAGTCCGCATGGAGAAACGGCCGGCATGTGAACCGGAAGACGGGACCGCGTCGGCTCCGAACCCTTTTTTCCAACGGGTTCGTGAGCCGCTCTTCGTGCGCTTTCGGCACGCCATGTTGCCCGCGACAGTGGCAATGGAGTGCTACCACCATGAAACGCATGTTATTCAATGCCACGCACGCGGAGGAAACCCGCGTCGGCATCGTCGACGGGCAGAAGCTCATCGACATCGACATCGAAACCGCAGGCCGAGAAGCCCGCAAGTCCAACATCTACAAGGCGATCGTCACGCGCATCGAGCCCAGCCTCGAGGCGTGCTTCGTCAACTACGGCGAGGAGCGCCACGGCTTTCTCCCCTTCAAGGAGATCTCCCGCCAGTACTTCAAGGAGGGCGTCGATCCGCGCAACGCGTCGATCCGCGACGCCATCAGCGAAGGCCAGGAACTGATCGTCCAGGTTGAAAAAGAAGAGCGCGGCAACAAGGGCGCCGCCCTCACGACCTACGTGAGCCTCGCCGGTCGCTACCTCGTGCTCATGCCCAACAATCCCCGCGGCGGCGGCGTCTCCCGACGCGTCGAAGGCGAGGAACGCCAGGAGCTCCGTGAAGCGATGGACAAGCTCGACCTGCCGCGCGGCATGTCGACGATCGCCCGCACGGCCGGCATCGGCCGCACGACCGAAGAGCTCCAGTGGGACCTCAACTACCTGCTCAAGCTCTGGAAGGCCATCTCCGGCGCCGCCCAGCCCCAGTACGAGTACACCCGCCAGGTCAACGGCCGCAACCAGACCGAGATCACGACCGAATCCACCAAGGACGGCCGCAACCTCAAGCGCATCAACCCGGCTCCGTTCCTGATCGTCGAGGAATCCAACCTCGTCGTGCGCGCCATCCGCGACTACTTCCAGCCCGAGATCAAGGAGATCCTCGTCGACACCGACGAGATCTACGAGCAGGCCCGCCAGTTCATGGCGCACGTCATGCCCGACATGATCGGCCGCGTGAAGCGCTACCGCGAGGACATCCCGATCTTCACGCGCTTCCAGATCGAACACCAGCTTGAAACCGCCTATTCGCGCACCGTTCCGCTTCCCTCGGGCGGCGCCATCGTGATCGACCACACCGAAGCCCTCGTCGCCATCGACGTGAACTCGGCCCGTTCGACGCGTGGCTCCGACATCGAGGAGACGGCCTTCCGCACCAACTGCGAGGCCGCCGACGAAGTGGCCCGCCAGATGCGCCTGCGCGACCTGGGCGGCCTGATCGTGATCGACTTCATCGACATGGTCGACACCAAGAACCAGCGCGCCGTCGAGCAGCGTCTCAAGGACGCCCTCCATTACGACCGCGCCCGCGTCCAGATGGGCAAGATCAGCCGCTTCGGCCTGATGGAGCTCTCCCGCCAGCGCCTGCGCCCGTCGCTCTCCGAAGGCAACCACATCACGTGCCCGCGCTGCAACGGCGTCGGCGTGATCCGCGACACCGAGAGCTGCGCCCTGCAGGTCCTCCGCATCCTCCAGGAAGAGTGCCTCAAGGAGCACACCGGCTCCGTTCTCGCCCAGGTCCCCGTCGACGTGGCGACCTACCTCCTCAATGAGAAGCGCAACGACATCACCAAGCTCGAGGCGCGCCACTGCGTGCGCATCCTGCTCGTCCCGAACCCGCACCTCGAGACGCCGCACTTCGACATCCAGCGCGTCCGCGAGGACGACGAGAGCTTCGATGCGGACCTCTCGAGCTACAAGCGCGTCGAGGAGATCGACACGAGCTCGAGCGACGACCCCTACGCCCAGAAGCGTCAGGAGGACAAGCCCCAGCGTCCGCGCCAGGTGCCCGTGATCAAGAACGTCCTGCCCGACCCGGCTCCGGTCCACGTCGAGAAGGACGCTAAGGCCGCCGAGCCCGCCAAGGACGAGGCGAAGGCCTCCGAACCCGCCAAGAAGGGCTTCTTCCGCCGCCTCTTCGACTTCTTCCTCGGCTCCTCGGAGGAAGCCGACGCCGCCAAGGACGAAGAAGACAAGGACAACAAGGACAAGCGCAGCCGCGGTGGCCGCTCCCGCGCGCGCCGCGACGGCCTGAAGTCCCGTCGAGGCGACCGTCGTGGTGACCGCCGCAAGCCCCGTGCCGAAGGCGACGCCAAGGACGCCGAGGAGGATTCCACGGAAGAGCGCAAGGACCGTCGCCGCGGCTCCAAGAAGCCGGGCGCCGAACTCGCCCCCGGCAACAAGCCCGCCAAGAACGTGCGCACCCGTCGCCGCCGCAAGCCCGCCGAGGACCGTGCCGAGGCCGGTGCCGACGTCGACGAGGCCCGCGACAACCGCGACAACCGCGACGAACGCGACGGGAAGGCCGCTCCCGCCGAGGAGGCTCCTAAGTCCCGCGACCGCCGTTCCGACAGGAACGAACGCCGCTCCGAGAAGAACGAGCGCAACGGTCGTGACGACCGCCGCCAGGCCGACGCCGCCGACGAAGAGGCCGTGAAGGCCGACGCGAACGTCTCCGAGGAGGAGGACGCCCGCAACGAACGCGCCGCGCGTCCCGAGGACGGTGACAAGGAACAGACCGGCGAGACCCGCCGCCGTCGTCCGCGCCGCCGCCGTCGCTCCCCGAAGAACGCCGAGAAGCAGGAGAACGCCGCCGAGAACCAGGACGGCGCCGCCGAAGGCATGTACGCCGAACAGGCCGGGAAGTCCGAGAAGCCCGAACAGGCCGACAAGGCTGAAAAGGTCGAGACCCTCGAGAAGGTCGAGACCGAAGTGAAGGCTGAAAAGTCTGACAAGGCTGAAAAGGCCGAGAAGCCCGCCCGCTCCGAAAGGAACGACAAGCAGGACCGTCCGGCCCGTGGCCGCCGTTCCGAGCGTCCCGCCCGCGCCGCCCAGCAGGAGGTCTCCGACTCCGGCCTCGTCCAGGTTGAGACCGTCTCCGACGCCAAGGCCGTTGAAGAGGCCTACTCGGCTCCGGAACCCGTCGGCCGCAAGATCGAACAGGCTCCCGTCGAGAAGCCCGTTGAACTCCAGCAGGTCGAAACCGTCGCCGCCTCCGACGACAACGGTTCGGTCGAGCGCTACGTCTCGCACCTCGCCGCCGAATCCGCCGAAGCCTCCTCCCGCCGCGGCCGCCGCGCCAAGAAGGAGAGGAAGCCCGTCGCCGTGAAGGCCGCCGGGGACGATGAGATCCACACCAGCGTGCGCCCGCTCGCCCAGGCCGTCTCCGGCGTGGTCGCCAAGGGCCTCGCCCCGGCCGCCGAAGCCGCCGAGCCCGTCGTGGCCGCCGCCGAACCGGCTGAAGTGAAGGCCGCCGCACCGGCCCCGATCGAGGTCCCGCTCGGCGACGAACCCACGGACGCCGCCGGCAACTTCGAGTTCCTCGTCAAGGCCACGGCCCGCGCCCTCGTTGAGCAGCCCTGGATGAACTGGAGCTTCCGCAACGACCGCGAGGCCTTCGCCGCCGCCGTCGACGAGCTCGAGTACGCCTGGTGGAGGCTCGGCTTCGACATCAGCCCGTTCAACGCCAACCGCGCCGTGTTCGCCGCGACGCCGCTCGCCCTCGAGTTCCTCGTCAAGAACGTCGAGGCCGCTCCGGCCGAGGCCGACCGTCCGGCCGCCGAGCTCGACGTGTGCGCCCTCTACGAATCGATCCTCGAGACGTACGGCAGCGAACGCAAGAAGAGCCTGATCGCCGCCAACTACGGCTTCACCGACTACAAGCTCCTCTCGATGCTCGACTCGTTCGAGTTCAAGCCCCGCACGGCCAAGCTCAAGACGAGCCGCGCCGACGTGGTGGTCGGCGTCGAGGCGCTCGACTGGATGCTCATGGAGACGACGCCGCGCGTCTACTCCACGGTGCAGACCTTCAAGCGCAAGCACCCCAAGACGAAGAAGGCCGAATGGCAGCTCCGCCGCCAGCCCGTGCTCTTCCCGTCCGCCCGTGAATACGACTTCGAGGACAGCGCCCTCGACGTCGAGGCGAGGAGGAAGCTCCTCACCCGCGTCTTCGAGCAGCTCTTCCTCGAGTCGGCCGGTGCCGACACCGAGCAGTTCGCCCGCGACGTGCGCGCCGCGTTCGACGCCTGGGCCGCTCATCCCGAGCAGACCGGCGTGAAGACCTTCGACGTGTTCTTCGACGAGGCCGCCCGTGCCGCGCTCGACGAGCTCGGCTACTGGAAGCGTCCGCTCTCCGGGCGCACGGAGGCCGCCGAGGCCCCGGCCGGCGCCGACGAATTCGTCGAGAAGGCCGTCGCGCTCTTCCACTCCGTGCTCGAGGGCAGGAACGTCAAGGTGCGCCGCTCGGCCTCCGAAGACGAACTCCCGCGCATGATGGCCGAGGTCTCCCGTGCCCCGCACGAAGAGATCGCCGTCGTCGACGCCGCCGAGCTGGTCGAGGCCGAGCAGCCCGCTCAAGCCGCCGAGGCCCCCAAGGCCGCCGAGGCCGTCAAGGCGCCCGTCATCGGCACCTCCGCTTCCTCCGACGAGGAGCTCGTCCAGGTCCACACCGCCGCCGAATACGGCACGGTCACGGCCTATCCCGTCCAGGTGAACCCCGGCCGCAAGGTCGAGGAACGCGCCTCGGAAGCCGACGAGGGTGAACTCGTCCAGGTCGAGACCGACCCGGCCAACCGTGGACAGGCCCTCTACGCCGTCCAGGTGAACCCGGGCCGCGCCCCGCGCGAGACCGCCGCCGTTGAGGAAGGCGAACTCGTGCAGGTCGAGACCAGCAAGGAGTGACTAGTTAGGTCACGCCGGATCCCCGCCGGGGGTCCGGCGACGCTGAAATGAAACGAGGCTCCGGAACCCAACGTCCCAAATTCCCGCCTGCTAGATACACTTTTAGGCGGGTAATGGGATCTCGAGTT
>CAJMRV010000098.1 GCA_905215795.1 uncultured bacterium
AGAAGCATTTATCAGCAGGTTCAATCATAGCTGAGTGACTTCAATCACTGAAACGCGCCATCCGCGCCGCATCAGCACTTCCCAATCGGGTTCAATCATAGCTGAGTGACTTCAATCACTGAAACCTCAACGAACACAGCACACTCGACGGTGGTTCAATCATAACAGAGTGACTTCAATAACTCAAAATCAAAATCAGTGGATCGGATCAGGCCATCATTTGTCGTGCCATTGATTCAACAAACATCCCAACGTATTGGCAGACCATCGTCACGGCCGCTTGCAGTCACGACAAACAAAACGAAGACCTCAAACAGACCGATCTGGTCACCAAACTCCCGGGACGTGATTTTCACGAAATTCGTTGATGGTTCAATTCCAGATGTCCGTTCATTCCAACCTTTCTTCGCCAAAATGGTCCGTCGGAATTTCCCGATGGACGCTTCTACCTGATGATGTACCGCGGCTACGATTCAATCAAAATCATTGAACAACTACTTCATGCCGAAACGAAATTCACCTTGACCATGCGAACCACACTAATCGTTGCCACGAAGAAATTGAGCACCCCCGGCACTGGAGCGTTGTGCATGAGTTGCATGGGATAAAAGGCCGTCACGTCGCAGTCAAATACGACATCAGCAACGGCGTTGCCAAGAAAAAACGCTCCAACGTAATGGCGTACAGAAGCAGTAAACAAGCCACCGCCGAACTCTGCAATCTCATTCAGAACCTCGGCGAATTCATGGTTGCTAAAAACGCTGGCGATCAAGTGGACGAAAGCCTTTGGAGAACCGTTCGTCCCTTCGCTTCCTGCAACACCAGGAATCACTAAGACGCAACGGAATGGAGCTTCAACCAAGACGCAATTGACAAATACAAGAAGCTTGCCGGTGGCTTCACATTGCTGAAAACATGTACAACCAGCCTTCTATACCGTCAACGAAATGGGATTGAAATGGGCTTAGATTGGCTGAAGAACGAAGTGAAAGGCAGCAAGCTTTTCATTTCGGAAAAGGCGTTCAAGGGAATGTTGTTTACAAGGATTCCTGCTCAGATGCTGCGTCCGGCCTTTTACAACGCGGTCGTGAAGGCGGGAATTTGGGGCGACCGTTCAACGGCCAGGCTCGGGCACGAAAGAAAACGGGGGACACCGGCAGCACCGGCATCCCCCGAGGGACGGGCCAAAAGTTAGCAGAATCTGAACCGCCCCAATTTTGAATAGGCGAACGAACAAGGCCGCCTCTTTTCCCTCCGGCCTTGTTCGCTCAGGGAGGAGCCCGGAGGCTCCTCCTGCCGGCGTTTGCGCCGCGGCCGAAAGCCGTCGAAGGCATACCCAACAC
Source organism: uncultured bacterium (assembly GCA_905215795.1). Taxonomy (GTDB): domain Bacteria; phylum Pseudomonadota; class Gammaproteobacteria; order Burkholderiales; family Burkholderiaceae_F; genus Sutterella. The sequence continues at coordinate 1,344 of CAJMRV010000098.1, forward strand.
CTTCGGGACTCCCGTATCCGCGCACCGGCGGTCGCTTCACCGTGCATGTGCACGGATCGGCTTTGGGTGGCACTCACAAGCCCCTCTTTTCCTTCAGCCTGTGAGCACCGTGTGTCACCCACGTGGACGCGGAGTCCTGCGTGGATCACCCAATGTCAGACGAGAACCGCCGCACCCCGTCCGGAGTTCGTCCCCGAAGACATCCCCGACTCCCTTTCAACGTGTCGGAGGCGCCTCCAGGATCCGGCCCGGTGTGCACGGACGGCCGCTTGGCGTCGGCGTCCGTTTCGTTTTCGTCTGAGTTAAAGATTATCAAGAATCGACCGTGCTTTCAATACGCAGCGGCACGTCAAGATGGTAATCAGGCCTTCATCTTCCTTCTCATTTAGAAATCTGAAAGAAAACCCCGCGTACGTTTCAGGCACACTCCAAAACCCCGAATCCGGGTTCACAAAGGGATTGCATCGCGTCCGTCGTAGGTGTAATCCCGTAAGCACGAACGCTACCGTGAAACGGGCGGTTTCATGCCGAACAAGGACTTCGGAGGCGTTATGTCTCACGGAGACGAACGGTTTCATTAATTCCACTCCCCATTGATAATGTTTTCCTCTCCATTTTCAAAAGGCGCCCGACAGCATCGCCCTGCCACCGCGGGAGTGCGGCACACCACGGAATTTCCCCTACGTCTCCTTTCCACCACACGACGTATGGGGAATACCCACATCGGGCTATGCCGGAGGGGCCGGGAGGAACGGTTTTTCAGGCGACCGGGAAGAGCATGCCCGCGGCGAGCAGCACCACGGGGATCGTGGCCATTGAAAGGACGGTCTGGATCGTCGTGACGCCGGCCACGGAATCCCCGTCCCCGCCCATGGCGGCCGTCATCGGGTAGCAGGACTGGGCGGTCGGAAGCGCTGCGAAGAGGATGAGCGTCTGGGCGGCCGTGTTCGAGACGGGGAGTCCCAAGACGCCTGCGAGGAGGAGCACCCCAAAGGCGATCAGCGGGACCACGGCGACGCGTTCGATGGAGGCGGCCGCAAGGAAGCGGAGCATCGCCCCGGAGAGGCCGGCAAAGCGGAGGTGCGCTCCGATGGCGAGAAGCCCCATCACGATGGCCCCCTGCCCGAACTGCTTGAATACCGTCGCGAGGGTTCCGGGGAAGGCGAGTCCGGTGGCGTTCCAGACGAGGCCGAGCACCGTGGCGATGATGAGCGGGTTCTTCGCGACCGAAGAGACGATGGTCCCGACGCCCGCGCCCCTGCCTCCCAATTCCCGGGCCAGAACGGCGATGGCGAGGAAGTTGCTCACCGGCACCCAGACGGCGATCAGAAGCGCCAGGAGGGCGAACCCCTCCTCGCCGAGGAGCGGCCAGCACAACGCGAAGGCGATGTAGCTGTTGAAGCGGAAGCCGCACTGGAAGACGGAGGCGTGCGTGATGCCCGGCACCGTCGGGAAGAGACGTCGGTTCGCCGCGGAGAGGAGCACGGCGAGCATCATCGCCATGAGCGAGACGACGAGGTACGCGAGATCGCCGCCGATCGTGAAGGGTGCCTGGGCGACCGACATGAAGAGCATGGGCGGGAAGAGGACGTAGAAAACCAATTTTTCAACGCCCTTCCAGAACTCGTCGCCGAAGGCGAAGCGGCGCTTGAGAATGGCGCCGGTGGTGATCAGGATGAGGCTCGGGAGGATGAGGAGGACGACGTTCATGAGGGTGCGGGATGATGAATCAACACGCCCCCTGAGGGGGCGCATGTCGGATGTTGGTGGACGGCCCCGCTGATTCTACTCCCGCAGCGCTCCCGGCCCCGCAAGGGTTTCCCCGCCCTCACCGGGTCAGGCACCCGCGCCGGAGGCGGCCGCGATTGGGAAGAGCACCTCGCCCAGCAGGATGAAGAGCGGCATGGTCACCATGGCCAACAGTGTCTGCATCGTCGTCACGCTCGCCACGGAATCCGCGTCGCCGCCCATTGCGGCCGTCATCGGGTAGCAACTCTGCCCCGTCGGCAGCGCCGCGAAGAGGATCAGCGTCTGCGCCGCCACAGGATGGAGCGGGAAGATGAGGAGCATCACGAAGGCCACCACAGGCACGAGGACGATTTTCTGGAAGGTGGCCCAGGATATGAACTTGATCATGTGCCCGGAAAGGCCGGCGAACTTCAGATGAGCGCCGATGCCGAGCAGGCCGAGCACGATGCCGCACTGCCCCATCTGCTTGAGCACGTGCCCGAGCGTGTCGGGAAAGGGGATTCCGAGCATGTTCCAGGCGAACCCGATCACCGTCGCGATGATCAGGGGGTTGGTCATGATCGTGTAAAAGAGCGAGCGTCCGCTCCGAGTGAACTCCTCCTCCCCGGGCTCAGCGCCGGGTTCGTCGTCGGGAAGTCCGGCGACGGCCCGCTTCTCCCTGGCGGCCTCCCGCCTCTCCTCCTCCGCACGCCTGGCTCCATTGGCCAGCGCCGCGATGGCGAACACGTTCCCCATGGGAACCCAGACGGCGATGAGCAGCGCGAGGAGCGCGAAGCCGTCCGATCCGAGGAGCGGCCAGCACAACGCGAAGGCGATGTAGGAGTTGAAGCGGAACCCGCACTGGAAGACCGACGCATGGGTGAGCTGATGGATCTTCGGGAAGAGCCTCGGACTGAAGTAGGCGATGGCGACGGCGATCAGCATGGCGCCGACCGACACGCAGATGAAGCGCAGGTCGTTGCCGATCGTGAACGGGGCCTTGGCCACCGACATCAGGAGGAGCGGCGGGAAGAGCACGTAGAAGACGAGGCGCTCGACTCCCGCCCAGAAGTCGTCCCCATAGCGAAGATGGTGCTTGAGGACATACCCGAGTGCAATGAGCACGAGACTTGGAAGGATCAGCAGGACGACGTTCATCAAACAGCCCCTTTACTCGGGGACCAGCCCGTGCGCTCGGAGACGCCGGCTGATTCCCGATTATTTTTTCAACAATGCATTTTTCCGCGGTTCACCTGTGTCGCGGTCATATGGATAGTCTACTGTTCTTATTATGTTGCAAGCTTAAACCACCCTCACTTCACCACCAACACATCCTCGAACCTGGTCGTGTAGCAGGGACTCAAATGATCCCTCCTCATCCTCCAGGCCCCGCTCCTCATCGTGGCCGCGAGCTTCATCGTGCCCCGGCCGTACTTCGCGTTGAGCGCGTCGATCGTTTCCATGAGCCGGGAACGCTCCTCCTCCGGCGTGAACATCTCCTCGGAGAAAAGCGACGGCGCGGGCTTCTCCACCCCGGGGTCGACCAGGTCGAGCAGACCGACCCCCGCCTTCTTGTATCCCTTCCCCGGCAGACGCTCCCTCCTGACGACCGCGACGGCCATCTCCGTGAGGAGCACCGTGTCGGAGGTCGCATACGGCAGGTCGACGACCACGTCCACCACATGGGGCGGCGCGGCCTTGTCGAACGGATTCGTGAAGAAATACACCTGCAGCCGCCGCGCCTTGAGGCCCTCGCGCCGGAGCACGCCCGCCGCCTCGGCGACGTGCGTCCCCACCGCGCTCACGAGCGCCTCCTCGGAGTCGACCGGGGCGGGGAAGCTCCTCGAGCGCCCCACCCTCAGGCGGCGCTTCGGCACCGACTCGAAGAGATAGCATCCATAGCCCTGGAGCTCCCGCTGGGTCCTCACGACGGTGATTCCGAAACGCGTGTTCAAAAGCGACGTGGGCGCCTCGACGAGGTCGAGCGCCGTGCGGATCGAGAGCATGCCGAGCGCCTCGGCCGTCCTCGAACCGATCCCCCAGACCTCGCCGACGGGCACGAGCGAGAGGGCCTTGCGGCGGCGGTCCTCCCCGAGGGCGTCCCAGTCGAGCACCCCCTCGAGGGCGGGATAGGTCTTGGCGAGGTGGTTGGCGAGCTTGGCGAGCGTCTTCGTGCCGGCGAAGCCCACGCAGGTGGGCACGCCCACCCACTTGAGCACGCGCGCGCGGATCGCGGCGCCCAGTTCGGTCATCGACCCCTGCACACCGGTGACGTCCGCGAAGCACTCGTCGATCGAGTAGACCTCGACGGCCGGCACGAGCGAGGCGATCGTGGCCATCATGCGCCGCGAGAGGTTGTCGTAGAGCTCGTAGTTCGAGGAGCACACGACGACGTCGTTGGCCTCGAAGACCTCCCGGAGCTTGAACGCGGGGACGCCGCGCTTGATGCCGAGCGCCTTGGCCTCCGCCGTGCGCGTCACCACGCAGCCGTCGTTGTTGCTGAGGACCACCACGGGGCGCCCCTCGAGCGCCGGGTTGAAGATGCGCTCGCAGGAGGCGTAGAAGGTGTTCCCGTCGATGAGCGCGTAGCGTGTCATGCGAGAAACCCCCGGCCCCTCAGCGCAGGCTCTTGATGATGTTGGTGACCACGCCGTAGACCTTCACGTCCTGGAACTCGCCGGGCTCGATCACGGGGTAGTCCCCCGCGGCGTTCTCGGGATGGAACGTGGGGCGGCCGCGCTCCAGGCGCAGACGCTTGACAGTGAACTCGTCGTCGATCCAGGCGAGCACGATGTCGCCGTCGCGGGCCTCGAGGGCGCGGTCGACGAGCAGGTAGTCGCCCGGGTCGATCCCCGCGTCGATCATCGAGTAGCCCGAGGCCCTCGCCACGAACGTGGCGGCCGGATGGGCGATCAGGCGGGCGTTGAGGTCGATCTCGTCGGCGGCGTAGTCCGACGCGGGCGACGGGAAGCCGCATTCGACGTTGGTCGGGAAAGCCGGGAGCGGCTTGAAGGGGACGAGCCTGGCCCAGGGCTCGTTCCAGTCGTTGACGGGGACGCCGCGCCAGCCCGCCTCGGAACGGTCGTTCATCTCGGCCCAGCGCTCCTCGGCCTCGAGACGCTCGGCGAGCACCGAGCGGAGCCACTTCCTCGAGCCGAGACGCTCGTAGAGGGCCTTCTCGGAGGGGGTCACGCAGAGCTGGATCTTGGCGCTCAGGCCGGAACCCGAGCCGGCGGGACGGCCCGCACCGGCCCTGGCGCCGCCACGGCCCGTACGAACGGCATCCTCCTTCACGTCCACCGCGGAATCCACCACGGAGTCCACCCGGGAGTCCGCCCGGGAGTCCGACGCCGTCGCGACGGCGACGCTTCC
>CAJMRV010000099.1 GCA_905215795.1 uncultured bacterium
TAGTGTGAGACATGATGTTTAAGAGAACCTGTACATCAAACCCATACCACTTCAGGAGTACATGAAAAAAGGGGCCTTTCAAGGCCCCTTTCCTGTATTCCGAATTGTTCCGATGCTGTCGGTCAGCTCCCCGCCATGAACGTGCGGATGCCCGAGCCGACGAACTGCACGCCGATGCAGATGAGCAGGAAGCCCATGAGCTTGCCGAGGACCTGGGAGCCCGAGGGGCCCAGGCGGCGCGTGAGGGTGTCCGAGTAGCGCATCACGCTCCAGGAGGCGGCCGAGGTGAGGGCGATCGCCAGGAGCGTCCAGCACACGGCAAAGGCCATGCTCCCGTAGGAGTTGAGTTCCGCGATCTCGGTGGAGAAGCCGATCACGACCGCGATCGTGCCCGGGCCGGAGATGCCCGGCATGGCGATCGGGAAGAAGGCGTAGTCGTCCTTGTCGCGGCGCACGATCGGCGCCTTGTTCGGGGAAGTGCCCCCGAAAAGCATTTGGTAACCAATTGCGGCGACCACGAGGCCGCCCGAGATGCGCATGGCGCCGTAAGATATTCCGAAGAAGGCGAGCAGCATGTTGCCGCCCACGAGGCTCACCGCCATGATGATGCCGGCGTAGATCGCGGCCCAGTCCGCCTGTTGCCGGCGGCGTTCGGGGGACATCCCCTGGGTGAGGCTCACGAAAAGGGGCAGTTTGCTCAGCGGGTTCGTGATGACCAGCAGAGAAATGAGGGCCCCGAGGAAATACTGAAAGTGGATGGCTTCCAACATGGCGAGAGAAGAAGAATAAGAGCCGTTGTGAGGAGCACACAGAGTAGGCCAAAAGGAGGGGTTTTGCAAGAAGCTTTTACGAAAAAAAAATCGACTCCGCCTTACACGATCAAAAGTTTTCTGACATAATCTGAACCACGGTTCAGTCGCACCCATGAGGGTTTGTCCCTAGGGGTGTGTCTGCGTACCCAAAAATTCATTTCGAAATCAAACAGTTCAAGAGGAAATGCATGAAACACACGTCCACGATCATGCGTAGCGTCGCATTCGCCGCGGTTGCCGCGGTTCCCTTCGTGATGCTCCAGGGCTGCAAGGACGACGGCGCCCAGAAGCGGGCCGCCTTCAAGATGCCGCCCCCGTCCGTCACGTACGTGGTCGCCGAAAAGGCCGACCATGAAGTGCGCGCTTCGCTGCTCGGCCGCACCGAGTCCTTCGTCACCGCCGAGGTCCGTCCCCAGGTCAACGGCGTCATCCAGAAGCGTCTGTTCACCGAGGGCGCGGTCGTCAAGAAGGGCGAGGCCCTCTATCAGATCGATCCGGCTCCCTACCAGGCCGCCCTCGAGAGCGCCCGCGCGCAGCTCGCCCAGGCCAAGGCCCGCCTGACGCAGACCGAGTCGGAGGCCAAGCGCACGGCCTCGCTCTACAAGGCCCGCGCCGTCTCCAAGCAGGCCGATGAAGCCGCCCGCGCCGCCTACGAGGCCGCACGCGCCCAGTTGACCGCCGCCAAGGCCGCCGTCAACACGGCCCAGATCAACCTCACCTACACCAAGGTCCTCTCGCCCGTGACGGGCGTGGCCGGCAGCTCCTCCCTGACCGAGGGCGCCCTCGTGGCCGCCTACCAGGGCCCCACGCTCGTGACCGTCCAGCAGATGGACCCGATGTACGTGGAGTTCTCCCAGTCGGCCAATGACGTGCTCGCGCTCGAACAGCAGCGCTCGAGCGGCTTTTTGAAGCCCGTGGCCGACCCGAAGGCCGCCGTGACGATCACGCTCCCGGACGGTTCGGTCTACTCGCAGAAGGGTGAGATCGACTTCAAGGGCGACTTCGTCTCCGAAGCGACCGGCTCGATGAAGCGCCGCGCCATCTTCCAGAACGTCAAGGGCGAGCTCAAGCCCGGCATGTTCGTCGACCTCGACGTCACCCTTGGTGTGCGTCCCGACAGCGTCGCCCTCAACAAGGCCGCCGTCATGCACGACCCTGAAGGCCGCGCCTACGTCTGGGTGGTCAACAAGGACAACATCGTCGAACGCCGCGACGTGACCGTCGGCGGCAGCCTCGGCGCCGACTGGCTGCTCTTCTCGGGCGTCGACACGGGTGACCGCGTCGTCGTCTCGGGCTTCCAGCACGCCCGCATCGGCCAGGCCGTGACGCCCGTCGCCAAGGACGCCGCTCCCGTGGGCAAGCCCGCCGCCGCCCCCGCCGCTGCCGACAAGCAGCCCGCCAAGAACAAACAGTAATCGAGGAACACTATGTTTTCACGCTTCTTCATTGAGCGGCCGGTGTTCTCCTGGGTCCTCGCCATCTTCATGATGCTCGCGGGGCTCCTCTCGATCAGCAAGCTTCCGGTGAGCCAGCTCCCGGCGATCGCGCCTCCGCAGATCTCCATCACGGCCTCCTATCCGGGCGCCAGCGCCCAGACCGTCTCGAACACGGTCGTGCAGCTGATCGAACAGAACCTGACCGGCCTTGACGGCTACCTGTACATGTCCTCGACCGCGGACTCCTCGGGCCAGGCCAACATCGTCGTCACCTTCGAGGCGGGCACCGACCCGCAGCTCGCACAGGTCCAGATCCAGAACAAGATCCAGGGCGTGCTCCCGCGTCTTCCGCAGACCGTCCAGCAGATGGGCGTGCACGTCGACCAGACCTCCGCCGACACCATGATGGTGGCGGCCTTCACGAGCACCAACGGTGACATGAACCAGGCCGACCTGGGCGACTTCCTCGTCTCGAGCATGAAGGAACCGCTCTCACGCGTCGAGGGCGTCGGCGACGTCATGGTGTTCGGCACTCCGTACGCCATGCGCATCTGGCTCGACCCCAAGAAACTCGAGTACTACCATCTCGACCCGCGCGACGTGATCGCTGCGATCTCCTCGCAGAACGTCCAGGTGCCTGCGGGCGCCATGGGCGGCATGCCCTATGACGGCCGCCAGCCGATCACCGCGACGATCGCCTCGACGAGCCTCATGGAGACCCCCGACCAGTTCGAGAAGATCTTCCTGAAGGCCGACGCCGACGGCGGCGTGGTGCGTCTCAAGGATGTGGCCCGCGTTGAAGTGGGTCAGGAGAACTACCTCACCTCCGCCATCTACAAGGGCCAGCCGGTCGCCGGCATCGCCATCAAGCTCGCCAACGGCGCCAACGCGATGATGACCGCCGACCGCGTCAAGGCCAAGCTCGACGAACTCAAGGCGACCTTCCCCGAAGGCGTCGACTACGTGATTCCGTACGACACGACCCCGTTCGTGGAGGCGGCCCTCCATGAGGTCGTCAAGACCCTGATCGAGGCCATCATCCTCGTCGTGCTGGTGATGTACCTGTTCCTGCAGAACTTCCGCGCGACCCTGATCCCGACGATCGCCGTGCCGGTGGTGCTCCTGGGCGCGTTCGCGGCCCTCTACGCCTTCGGCTACTCGATCAACATGCTCACGATGTTCGCCATGGTGCTCGCCATCGGCCTGCTCGTCGACGACGCGATCGTCGTCGTGGAGAACGTCGAGCGCGTGATGCAGGAGGACAAGACCGACGCGAAGACCGCGACGATCAAGTCCATGGGCGAGATCCAGTCCGCCCTGGTGGGCATCGCCCTCGTGCTCTCGGCCGTGTTCGTGCCGATGGCCTTCTTCGGCGGCTCCACCGGCGTGATCTACCGCCAGTTCTCCGTGACGATCGTCTCCGCGATGGTGCTCTCCGTCATCGTCGCCCTGACGCTCACCCCGGCGCTCTGCGCGACCTTCCTCAAGGTCGACCCGAACCACGGTGAGAAGCGCGGCTTCTTCGGCTGGTTCAACAAGTGGTTCGAACGCATGACCGGTTCGTGCCAGCGCGGCACGGGCAAGCTCATCCGCGTCTGGTGGCTCGCGCTCCTCGTCTACGCGGGGCTCCTCGCCTTCCTCGGCTGGGGCTTCATGAAGATCCCGACGGCCTTCATGCCGCAGGAGGACCAGGGTTCGCTGCTCCTGACGATGCAGCTCCCCGAGAACGCCTCCATGGACCGCACCAAGGATGAACTCCTCAAGATCCAGAACTTCCTCGAGAAGACCGAGTCCGACAGCGTCGAGCACTCGATGCTCGTGAGCGGCTTCTCCTTCTCCGGGAGCGGTTCGAACATGGGCATGGGCTTCATCAAGCTCAAGGACTGGGCCGAGCGTCCGCTCCCGTCGCAGTCCGTCGAGGCGATCCAGAAGCGCCTGATGGGCGCCTTCATGATGAGCCCGCTCTTCAAGGAGGCCGTCACGTACGTCTTCCCGCTCCCGCCGGTGCCGGGCCTCGGCGTGGCCGACGGCTTCGACATGTTCATCCAGAACAACGGCTCGGACTCGCATGAGAAGATGATGGCCTACATGAACGAGTACCTCATGCGCGCCAACCAGGACAAGCGCATGACGATGGTCCGCCACAACGGCCTCTCGGACGGTCCGTCCCTGAAGCTCACCATCGACCAGGACAAGCTCGCCATGCTCAAGGTCGATCCCTCGGCCGTCAACCAGACGATCTCGGCCGTCCTCTCGGGCGCCTACGTCAACGACTACCTCGACCGCGGCCGCGTCAAGCAGGTCTGGGTCCAGGGCGACGCCGTGGGCCGCATGGACCCCGACGCCATCCTCGGCTGGAAGGTCCGCAACATGGAGGGCAAGATGGTGCCTCTGAACGCCGTCGCCAAGCTCGAGTGGATTTACAACAGTCCGCGTCTGGAACGCTTCAACGGCCTGCCCGCCGTGAACATCCAGGGCTCCCCGGCCCCGGGCGTCTCCACGGGTGAGGCGATGCAGGCGGCCGAAGAGCTCGCCCGCCAGGTCTTCCCCGAGGACTACTCGGTGGCCTGGTCCGGCGTCTCCTACCAGGAGAAGGCCTCGGGTGAACAGGGCGCCTCACTCTTCATCATCTCGCTGCTCGTCGTCTTCCTGAGTCTGGCGGCGCTCTACGAGAGCTGGACGATTCCGTTCTCGGTGCTGCTCGTCATTCCGTGCGGCGTCGTGGGCGCGCTCGGCCTCACGTGGGCCCTCGGCTTCACCAACGACGTCTACTTCAAGGTGGGTCTGCTCACCACGATGGGCATCGTCAGTAAGAACGCCATTCTGATCGTCGAGTTCGCAAAGGACTTCGTCGCCCAGGGCAAGGACGTCCTGCACGCCGCCGAAGAGGCCATCCGCGTGCGACTCCGTCCGATCCTGATGACCTCGCTCGCGTTCGGCCTGGGCGTGCTCCCGCTCGCCCTCGCCCATGGCGCCGGCGCCGGTGCCCAGAACTCGATCGGCGTGGGCGTGCTCGGCGGCATGCTCGCCGGCACGGTCCTCTGCCTGACGTTCACTCCGGTGTTCTACTACCTGGTGCTGCGCCTCGCCGGCCAGGTCAAGAAGACCGACAACGGTAAGTAAGACGGAACTCCGCCCGGGCGTGTCCCGGGCGGACTCCGCGACCAAGAGAGCATTATGAAACTGATTCTGAAAACCCTGCCCATCGCCCTTGCGGCGCTCGCCCTGACCGGCTGCGTGAACCTCGCGCCGGAGTTCGAGCGCCCCGAGGCCCCGGTGGCCCAGGCCTGGCCCACGGGCGAGGCCTACGCCAACGAGATCGAGCGCGTGAAGGCGCTCCCCGCCTGGCGTGAGTACTACCGGGATCCGCGCCTGGTCGAAGTGATCGCCAAGGCGCTTGAAAACAACCGCGACGCGCGCATCGCGCGTCTCAACGTCGAGAAGCTCGAGGCCCTCTACGGGGTCGCGAGGAGCCAGCGCGTGCCGAACCTGTCGGCCTCCGTCTCCGAGGACGCGCGCCGTAGCTCGGCGAAGATGAGCCCCGACAACGAGGGGCACGTCTCCCACGCCTACACGAGCCAGCTCGCCGCACTCGCCTTCGAGGTGGACTTCTTCAGCCGCGTGAGGAACCTCTCCGAGGCGGCCCTCCAGCAGTACCTCTCCGGACGCGCCCAGCAGACGGTGTTCGAGAACTCGCTGATCGCCCAGGTCGCCATGACCTGGATGAAGATCGGCGCGGACCGCGAACTCCTCGACGCGCAGAAGGTGCTCCTCAAGAGCCAGGAGGACAACCTCGAGATGGTGAGGAAGAGCTATGAGGCGGGCGCCACCACCGAGCTCGCCTACCGTCAGGCGGCCTCGTTGCTCGAAGGCCTGAAGGCCGACGTCCAGGCGAGCACCCGCACGCTCGCCGCCGACCGCAACACGC
>CAJMRV010000100.1 GCA_905215795.1 uncultured bacterium
GAAGTCCGAGGTGGTGCGCCCGCAGCCCGGGCAGCTCGTCACCATGGGGGTGAAGCTCCTCAGGCCGAGGCTCTGGAGGACCTCCTGGGCGACGACGACCTCTTCGGTGCGGGGCGCCCCGGGCGCCGGGGTGAGCGAGACGCGGATCGTGTCGCCGATCCCCTCGTTGAGGAGGATCGAGAGCGCGGCCGTGGAGGCCACGATGCCCTTGGAGCCGATGCCCGCCTCAGTGAGGCCGAGATGCAGGGCGTAGTCGGCGCGCTTGTCGAGGGCGCGGTACACGGCGATCAGGCTCTGGACGTCGGAAACCTTCGCGGAGAGGACGATGCGGTTGGCGGGCAGACCGAGCGAGACAGCGGCGTCGGCGCTTTCGACGGCGCTCGCGACGAGCGCCTCTCGCATCACCTCGGCGGGCGTGAGCGGGTTGCCGCGGCGGTTGTTCTCGTCCATGAGGCGCGCGAGGAGCGCCTGGTCGAGCGAGCCGCCGTTGACGCCGATGCGCACGGCCTTCTCTTCGCGGCAGGCCGCCTCGATCATCGTGGCGAAGTTCACCGAGGCCTTGTCGCCCTTGCCGACGTTGCCCGGATTGATGCGGTACTTGGAGAGCGCGCGTGCACAGGCCGGCTCGTCGACGAGCAGCTTGTGGCCGTTGTAGTGGAAGTCGCCCACGAGCGGGACGAAGCATCCGGCCTCGTCGAGGGCCTCGCGGATGCGCGGGATCGCACGGGCGGCCTCGGGGGTGTTGACGGTGAGGCGCACGAGTTCGCTGCCGGCCCTGGCCAGCGCGAGGACCTGCGCGACCGAACCCTCCACGTCGGTGGTGGCGGTGTTGGTCATCGACTGGACGACCACGGGGGCGCCCCCGCCGATCCTGACGGTCTTGGGACCCCAGGTCACTTCGACCTGGCGGCGACGGCGATAAAACTTGATTTCACTCACGGGAAAGTGTCTCCGCAGACTAGGAAAAATCGGGGGAAGCGCCGCGGCGGCGCCCTCCCCCGATCGTGTTCAACTGGTTGCCGGGTCCGCCTCAGAGCGTGAAGCGGGCCGTGCCGGCGCTCGAGCGGGCCTTCAGGTTGAAGGGCTTTCCGTCGGCCTCGAGCACGATGGCGTCGACGTCGCCGACGACCATGCGGGAGCCCTTGGGAGCGTCGACCGAGACGTCCTCGCCGGCCTTCATGAGGCGGGTGAAGACGACCTTGCCGTTCGGAGCCTTGACCTGGACCCAGCAGTCGGCGCGGGTCTTCATCTTCAGGACGACGACGTCGGCGCGCTTGGCGGCGGGTTTCTCAACGGCCTTTTCAACGGGCTTTTCGAGAGCGGCGGGTTCGACGGGTTTCGTTTCGGGTTCAACGGCGGGAACGGCGGGCGCTTCGGCGGCCGACTCCTCCGTTTGGGCGGCCTCCGCCTTCACGTCGGCGGCGGTGGCTTCAGCGGGCTTCACGGCTTCCGTGGCAGGCGCGGTTTCGGAAGCGGGGGCGGCCTCCTTCTTCTCCTCCCCGTCCTTCATGGCCGGGGGCTGCGCCAGGTCGACCTTCTGTTCGTCGGCGTGGTTGCCGGCGAGGGTCTGTTCGACCTGCTGGAAGCGTTCGGTGAAGAAGTCCTGGTAGACGTACCAGACGCCCGCGCCGATGACGACGATCACGAGGAGCGCGAGGATCCACTTGAGGCCGCGCTGCCCGGAGGCGTCCCTGAGGACGAGCTCGCAGTCGGGATCGCGTTCGGGGATGGTGTGCTCGAGGGTCTCCTCGGCGCAGAACCTCGCCTTGTAGTCGGCGAGGATGGGTTCGGGGTCGATGCGCAGGACGTTGGCCACGCCGCGCAGGAAAGCGCGCACGTAGACCGGCTCGGGGAGCTGGTCGACGTTTTCGGACTCGATCGCCCGGAGCTGGGAGAGGGAGAGGCGCGAACGGGTCGCCATGTCTCCGAGGGAGATGCCCTGTTCTTCACGGGCCGCCTGAATGATGGCGCCGAAGCCGGCGGCCGGCCTCCCGTTCTCTTGTTCGAGCGTTTCAGTTTCGTCCATATGTGCCTCTCCGTACTTGGTTGTTCTTCAGATGCCGGTTGATTCCCCCGTTCCCGTCACGGGAACGCTCAGTCCTCGTCGCCCGTGCAGCGGGGCTTGATCCTGACGAGTCCCTTCCTGAGGAGGTCGGCGGCCTCCTCCTTCTGCCTGGCCAGGCGTTCGGCACGGCGGGTGCGGTCACGGACCTCGCCGGCGAGCTGTCCGCAGGCGGCGTCGATGTCGTCGCCGCGGGTCTTGCGGATCGTCGTGACATAGCCGCGTTCGTTGAGGCGCCGGCAGAAGGCGACCACGCGGTCGCGCTCGGGCTTCCTCAGGTCGGACTGCTCGAAGGGGTTGAAGGGGATGAGGTTGAATTTGCAGGGCACGCCCTCGCGCGAAACGAGGTCGGCGAGCTCGTCGGCTTGATCGAGGCCGTCGTTGATGCCGCCGAGCATCACGTACTCGAACGTGATGAAGTCGCGGGGCGCCACCTTGAGGTATCGGCGGCAGGCGGCCATCAGGTCGGACAGGTCATGCTTGCGGTTGACGGGCATGAGCTTGTCGCGCAGGGCGTTGTTGCCCGCGTGCAGGCTCACCGCGAGCGCCACGGGCGCTTCAAGGGCGAGCTTGTCGATCTGGTTGGTCAGGCCGGAGGTGGACACGGTGACGCGCCGCCTCGAGAGGCCGTAGCCGTTGTCGTCGAGGAAAATCTTGAGGGCGGGGATGACGTTGTCGAGGTTCTGCAGGGGCTCGCCCATGCCCATGAGAACGACGTTGGAGATCACGCGGTCGTTGGGATCGGTGATTCCGCGGGCTTTTCGAAGCTGGTGCTCGGCCCACCAGAGCTGACCCACGATTTCGGAGGTCTTCAGGTTGCGGTTGAACCCCTGCTTGCCGGTCGAGCAGAACAGGCAGCCCATCGCGCAGCCGGCCTGGGTGGAGATGCACAGGGTTCCCCTGTCGTCCTCGGGAATGAAGACGGCCTCCACCGCATTGCCGTTTTGAACGTCAAAGAGCCACTTGCGCGTGCCGTCCTCCGACTCCTTCTCGAGAAGGGGTTCGGGCGGGCGGATCTCGGCCATCCCCGCGAGCTTGGCGCGGAAGGCCTTGGCGAGGTTGGTCATCTTGTCGAAGTCGTCCTCGACATGACGGTGGATCCAGCGGCAGAGCTGCGTGGCGCGGAAGGGCTTCTCCCCGATGGAGGCGCACCACGCCGTGAGGGCGTCGTGGTCCATGTCGAGGAGGTTCACTTTTGCGCTCGTCTGAGCGGCTTCCTTGACGTTCTCAATCACTCGTTCGTCCTCGTCGGATTAACGGGAGTGGACGGCGAGGGTCGGGAAGAAGTAGGCGACTTCGACCGCGGCCGTTTCAGGAGCGTCGGAACCATGGACGGCGTTGGCGTCGATGCTTTCAGCGAAGTCGGCGCGGATCGTGCCGGGGGCGGCCTTCTTCGGGTCGGTGGCGCCCATGAGCTCGCGGTTCTTGAGGATGGCGCCTTCGCCTTCGAGGACCTGGATCATGACGGGACCGGAGGTCATGAACTTGACGAGGTCGGCGAAGAAGGGGCGTTCCTTGTGAACGGCGTAGAAGCCTTCGGCTTCGGCCTTGGACAGCTGACGCATCTGGGCGGCGACGATCTTCAGACCCGCCTTTTCGAAACGGGAGTAGATTTCACCGATGACGTTCTTGGCCACGGCATCAGGCTTGATGATGGAAAGGGTGCGTTCGATAGCCATTTGGACTCTCTTGAATAAAAACTGATGAATGGAAGCCCGCTGCGCCGTCGTGGGCGCGGCGGTCTGGGCGGTCGGGGGCGCATCTCGGCGCCGGGCGTCCACCACAAGGGGACGCCTGCCCGCCCGAACATGGAATTTTAACATGACGGCGCGGGACGAATAATGGAAACCCCTCGGAGTTTCATGCGCCCGCCCCGCTTTTCTCAATGCGCGGCGATTTGTGGGACAATCTTGTGACGTCCGGAGCCCCCGGGAACGCCTCAACGGCGCCACCGAAGGACCACGCGAGACCCTCCGCGCAGGCGCTCCGGCATGAAACGAAACGATACGAATACTCAGAATCAGAAAAAGGAGTCTTCCGTGGCGAAACAACGCATCGACAAAATCTTCGCCGAAAACCTCGGCATCGCCCTCGGGGGCTGCGTGCGCGACCAGAGCGTGACGCTTCTCAACAAGGACGTCCCCAAGCTCGTGGGCGCGCCCTTCTGCCCGATACCCCTGATCGGCGGCGCCGCCAAGCGCGAGTTCCGCCTCGTCTGGGCGGGCGCCCTCCAGGGGATGGCCCTCTGGGCCGTGCGCGACCGGCTCGAGGAGTTCAACGACGAGAAGCTCTGCCGCAAGGTCGTCTTCAACATGCAGGACTATGCCGACGAAGCCCTCGGAAAAACCCTCCTCAGGAAGGTCGACGCCGACGTGATCGAACGCTACAACCGCGTCAGGAACGACTTCATGCGCCTTGGACGCGACAGGAAGACCTCCAAGGAGACGTTCGGCCGCGCCCTCTTCCGTGAATTCAACGCCCGGGGCGAGCTCGAGGGCGACAAGGCGATGAAGCTCGCCATCCAGATCGGCCTCGCGCTCAACCTCTTCGACAAGATCGTCGACGTGATGGTCAAGAGCCCGGGCTCCTACACGCGCTCGACCGTCAAACAGAAGGACGCCGCCTGATCCCCAAGGGCACGGCTCCCTCGTTGCAGCAGCAGAACCCCGCAGCCTCACGGCGCGGGGTTTTTCCATGGTTGCGGAAATGTAGAAGCACCGGCCCCGGCATCCCTTTCAAAGGACACCGGGGCCGGTGCTCATGGAGAGGATCCGGCGTTGCGGGAGAGCTCCTTGGAACCCGCCACGCAACGTCGTGTCCGGGAATCACTTCTCGGCTGCGGCCGCCTTGCCTGCGCGGCGTCCGAAGACGAGGCAGTCGAGGATGGCGACGGAGCCCAGGCGCACGGCACCGTGGATGCGGCCCGTGGATTCACCGGCGGCGTAGAGGCCCGGGATCGGCTTGTCATCCTTGACGCCCATGACGCGGCCGTCCATGTCGGTCACGAGACCGCCCATGCAGTGATGGACCTTCGGCACGAGCTCGCCGATGTACCAGGGACCCTTTTCGAGCGGAACCTGCACGTTGTTGATGTAGCGGTCCCATTCCGGATCCTTGCGGTCCTTGACGGCCTGGTTGAACTTGTCGACGGTCTGCTTGAGCACGTCGTACGGGATGCCCGTGCCCTTGGCCATCGCCTCGAGCGAGTCGTACTTGACGATGAGCTTGCGCTCGAGCATCTTCTCGAGGGCGCCCGGACGCTGCTTGATCATCGGGGCGACCGAGTTGGCGTCGCCGATGGCGTAGCACTTGCGGCCGTTGGCGAGCTCGACCATGATCGCGTCGGCGCGGATCTTGCGGTTGGCGAGTTCGTTGATGAAGCGCTTGCCGTCGGAATTCACCCAGAGGCCGTACTCGGCGGCCGCGGTCTGGTTGAACTGCCAGCCGATGCCCATGCCCTTTTCGTGCGGGTTGCCCCACGGGCCGGACTGGATCCAGTCGTTCTGGACCTGCATGGCGCCCAAGGCGGCGGTTTCACGCCAGAGCTCGGACGTGGCGCCCGGCTGGTTGGTGGAGTCGAGCTGGGCGGAGAGCTTCGGGTCCTGCAGGACGCGGAACTTCACGTCGTTGGCGAAGCCGCCGTAGCAGAGGATGACGGCCTTCTTGGCGCGCATCGTCACGGGCTTGCCGGAGTCTTCCTTCGGGAAGCGGTAGCCCTTCCTCACGAGCACGCCTTCGACGCGGCCGGATTCGGGATTGCGGTAGATGTGCTCGACGTACATCTTCGTCAGGACGGGGATGCCGAGCTTCTTGCACATCTCGAGTTCCTTGAGGACGATGCCGGAGCCCGAACCGTTCTTCGTCGTGACATAGCGCGGCACCGAGTGGCCGCCTTCCTGCCCGATCGCGTCGGGGAGGAATTCCACGCCGAGTTCGTCGACGGTCCACAGGAAGTTGGGGAGCGCGCTCTCGGCGAGCAGGCGGACCTTGTCGCGGTCGTTCATGTAGAGGCCCGCAACCAGGATGTCCTTTTCAAGCAGCTCGGGGGAGTCCTTGATGCCTCGGTTCTTCTGCTGTGGGCAGCCCGTGGCGGTCAT
>CAJMRV010000101.1 GCA_905215795.1 uncultured bacterium
AAGTCCCCGGGAAGACGGTCGTCGTGGGCGACGAAGCCGCGCACCGCGCCCTCGACGAGGCGCTCACCCGCGCCGTCACCGAATCGGGCGTCAACGAGGCGCGCGCCGCGAGGGGGCTCCCCGCCATCGACGTGCTCCTCGCGGTCGACGGCGGCGCGTACCGCCGCTTCGCGCATCCCACGCTCATGCGCTCGGTGGTCTCCGAGGACCCGGTCATCCGAGGCTGGGCCGAGAGCGCCGGCATCCCGCCCGCCTACATCACGGCGGGGACCGACAAGGGCGCCTGGCCCGCCGAAGCGCCCGACGGGGACGTGATCGCCGTCATCGACGACCTCGTCGAACCCAAGCTCGCCTCGGACTGGGCCCTCTGGGCCGAACGCCTCCCCGGCGCCGTCGCCAAGGTGGAGGCCTTCCGAGCCTCGGCCGCCGCCCGCGAGGCGGAGGCCACGCTCGTGATCTGCTTCGGCGACGCCCAGGCGGTCACGCTCGCCCGCGAGAAGAAGGGGCTTTTAAAGAAGCTCTTCCGGGGCGGCGACAAGCTCACGCCCGACATCTGGTGCCCGGAACGCGGCCCCGACATGAGCTGACACCCGACCGACCCGGCCCCGGCGCCCCCTGAAAGACAAGCGCCGGCCGGCAAAAACACAACCACACTGAACAAAACGAAGAAGAATCCATGACCCGCATCCTCACACGAACTTACGACGTCAACGCCATGCACGCCCTGACACGCTCCGGCGTGCCCGCCCCGATCGCCCGCGCCTTCGCGGCCCGCGGGGTGAAGTCCGTGGAGGACCTCGACGACGAATGGCGCGGACTGATCCCGCCCGCGAAGCTCGAGGGAACCCGCGAGGCCGCCGAGCGCCTCTCGCGCGCCCGCCGCGACGGCGAGTCGGTCTGCGTCGTGGGCGACTACGACTGCGACGGCGCCACCGCCTCGACCGTGGCCGTGCGCGGCCTGAGGATGCTCGGGCTCGACGTGAACTTCTACATCCCGGACCGCGTCGCCGACGGTTACGGCCTCACGGCCGACCTCGTCGAACTCGTCAAGAAGATGTACCCGGAGACGAGCCTGATCGTCACGGTCGACAACGGCGTGAACGCCGTCAAGGCGGTCGCCCGCGCCAATGAACTCGGCGTGGACGTGATCGTCACCGACCACCATCTGCCGGGCAAGACGCTCCCGGCCGCCGAGGTGATCGTCAATCCGAACCTGCCCACCTCGACCTTTCCCTCGAAGGCGCTCGCCGGCGTGGGCGTGATCTTCTACGTGCTCCTCGCGTTCCGTTCGCTGCTGCGTGAAGAGGGCGTCTACACGCGCGAGACGCAGCCCAACCTCGCCTGCCTGGTCGACCTCGTGGCGCTGGGCACCGTGGCCGACGTCGTGCGCCTGGACCACAACAACCGCGTGCTCGTCGCGCGTGGCCTCGAGCGCGTGCGCTCGGGACGCACGTGGCCCGGCCTCGCGGCGCTCTTCGCCGTGGCCGGCCGCGACATCACCCGCGCGAGCGTCAAGGACTTCGGCTTCTCGATCGCCCCCAGGATCAACGCCGCCGGCCGCCTCGCCACGATGGAGGACGGGATCACGTGCCTGCTCACCGACTCGGACGACCTGGCGCTCACCTACGCGAGGAACCTCAACGACATCAACTCCGAGCGCCGTGAACTGCAGGCCGAGATGCAGGAGGCCGCCGAAGAGGCGCTCTCCCGGATCCCCGAGTCGGCGCTCGCCGACAAGACGACCTTCAGCCTCTACGACCCGTCCTTCAACGAGGGCGTCGTGGGCCTGGTCGCCTCCCGCCTCAAGGAGAAGCACAACCGTCCGACGATCGTCTTCGCCCAGGCCGAGAGCGGCGACCTCAAGGGTTCGGGCCGCTCGATCAAGGGCGTGCACCTGCGCGACATCCTCGACCTCGTCGACAAGAAGCTCCCCGGGGCGCTCGTGCGCTTCGGCGGCCACGCGATGGCCGCGGGCCTCACGCTCAAAAAGGACGCCTTCCACGACTTCAGCCGCGCCTTCGAGGAGGCCGTGCGCGAGACGAGCGATCCGGAGCTCTTCGAGCATGTGGTCTACTCCGACGGCGGCCTCGCCCCCGACGAGATGACCGAGGACCTCGTCATGAAGATCGAGCGCCACATCTGGGGCCAGGGCTTCGAGACGCCGGTCTTCGCCAACGAGTTCGAGGTGCTCGAGCAGCGCCTCCTCAAGGACGCCCACCTCAAGCTCCGCCTGCGCCTGGGGAACCAGGTCTTCGACGGGATCTTCTTCCGCCACGCCGAGCCGCTCCCGCGCGAGGTGAAGCTCGCCTACCGCCTCGACATCAACGAATACCGGGGCCGCCGTTCGGTCCAGCTCGTCATAGAAGGCGCCGAGGACTGAGGAAAAGTCTTTTTCTTCTCGGGATTTCCGCCTTGAAGTCCCGGGAAGATTCGTATAATAGTGAGTTTCCCACTTTTCACATGAAGAGTCCCCGCGGGACGTGCGCCCGCGCGGACCATAGAACCGAACACACCAGGTAGTAGCAAATGGAAGTCGAACGCATCAATCAGATCGAAAACCTCATCGAAGACCTCAGCCAGCGTCTTCTTGACTTACGGGGGTATCTTTGACGTCGACCGCAAGGCCCGACGACTCGAAGAAGTCAACCGCGAGATGGAGAACCCGGCGCTTTGGGACGACCCCAAGCACGCCCAGGAGGTCTCCAAGGAAAAGAAGATGCTCGACGACATCGTCGGCAGCTTCCAACGTCTGACCACGGGCATCCACGACGCCGCCGAGCTCTTCGAGCTCTCGCACGCCGAGGAGGACTGGGACACGCTCGAGGCCGTCGGCGAGGACGTCGAGGCCATTGAGAAGGAGGTCGGCGACCTCGAATTCAAGCGCATGTTCAACCAGCCCATGGACCCGTCGAACTGCTATCTCGAAATCACCGCCGGCGCCGGCGGCACCGAGGCCCAGGACTGGGCCAGCATGCTCGAGCGCATGTACCTCAAGTACGCCGAACGCAAGGGCTTCAAGGTGGCCATCGAGGAAGAAACCGGCGGCGACGTCGCCGGCATCAAGTCCGCCACCCTCTACATCGAGGGCGAGTGGGCCTACGGCACGCTCAGGACCGAGACGGGCATCCACCGCCTCGTGCGCAAGAGCCCGTTCGACTCGAACGCCCGCCGCCACACCTCGTTCACGTCCGTGTACGTGTACCCCGAGGTCGACGACTCGATCGAGATCGAGATCAACCCCGCGGACCTCCGCGTGGACGTGTTCCGCTCCTCGGGCGCTGGTGGCCAGCACATCCAGAAGACGGAGTCCGCCGTCCGAATCACCCACATCCCCACCGGGATCGTGACGACCTGTCAGGACGACCGCTCGCAGCACCACAACCGTGACAAGGCCATGCAGCAGTTGAAGGCCAAGCTCTACGAATTCGAGATGCGCAAGCGCATGGAGGCCCAGACCAAGCTCGAGGAATCCAAGTCCGACATCGGCTGGGGCCACCAGATCCGCAGCTACGTGCTCGACCAGTCCCGCGTCAAGGACCTCCGCACGAACATCGAGACCGGCAACACCGGCGCGGTGCTCGACGGCGACCTCGACCAGTTCATCGAGGCGAGCCTCAAGCTCAACATCGGCGGCGAAGCGGCCGAGTAACCCTTTCACCACATCCCGGCCGGAGCGGCGCCCGTGCGGGGGAGACGACGTCCCCCGCCCTCCGCAGGCCCCCGGCCGGACTCCATCGTTTGAGAGAATATCTATGTCTGAGAACAATCAGTCCGAGGTCCTCGAAGCCCAGGCCGAAGAGAACCACATCATCGCGGAACGACGCGCCAAGCTCCAGGCCCTGCGCGACGCCGGCGTGGCCTACCCGAACGACTTCGTGAGGACCGACCTCTTCGGCGACCTGCGCGCCAAGTACGGCGAGACCTCCGCCGAGGAACTCGAGGAGCTCAAGGTCGAAGTGGCCTGCTCGGGCCGCCTCATGCTCAAGCGCGTCATGGGCAAGGCGAGCTTCGCCAACGTGCGCGACTTCACGGGCGACATGCAGTACTTCGTGAGCAAGAACGAGATCGGCGAGGAAGCCTACGCCGCCTTCAAGACGTTCGACCTCGGCGACATCGTGGCCGTCAAGGGCGTGCTCTTCCGCACCCGCACCGGTGAACTCTCGATCCGCGCCTCCGAAATCCGCCTGATCACGAAGAACATCCGCCCGCTCCCCGACAAGCACAAGGGCCTCGTGGACACGGAGATGATCTACCGTCAGCGCTACGTCGACCTCATCATGAACGAGGAGAGCAGGAACCGCTTCCTCACGCGCTCCAAGGCCATCGCCGCAATCCGCAACTTCATGATCAAGTCGCGCTTCCTCGAAGTCGAGACCCCGATGCTCCACCCGATCCCCGGCGGCGCCAACGCCCGTCCGTTCGTGACGCACCACAACGCGCTCGACATGGACATGTACCTGCGCATCGCCCCCGAGCTCTACCTGAAGCGCCTCGTCGTGGGCGGCTTCGAACGCGTCTTCGAGATCAACCGCAACTTCCGCAACGAAGGCGTCTCGGTTCGTCACAACCCCGAATTCACGATGATGGAGTTCTACGCCACCTACTGGACGTACCGCGACCAGATGGCCTTCACCGAGGAGCTCCTGCGCACCGTCGCCATCGAGGCCACCGGCTCGGCGAAGCTCGACTACCAGGGCCAGGTGATCGACCTTGAGAAGCCCTTCGACAAGCTCACCCCGATCGAGGCGATCAACAAGTACGCCCCGGGCTACACGGCCGAACAGCTCAACGACGAGGCGTTCCTGCGCAAGGAACTCGCCCGCCTGGGCGAACCCCAGCTCCCGCACGTCGGCCTGGGCGCCCTCCAGATGGCCCTCTTCGAGGAGACGGCCGAGGCCAAGCTCATCCAGCCGACCTTCATCATCGACTACCCGACGGAGATCTCGCCGCTGGCCCGCGCCTCCGACGAGAACCACGACATCACGGAACGCTTCGAACTCTTCATCGGCGGCCGTGAACTCGGCAACGGCTTCTCCGAGTTGAACGACCCGGACGACCAGGCCGCCCGCTTCAAGGCCCAGGCCGACGCCAAGTCCAACGGCGACGACGAAGCCATGTACTACGACGCCGACTACATCCGCGCCCTCGAGTACGGCCTCCCGCCGACCGCCGGCTGCGGCATCGGCATCGACCGCTTCGTGATGCTCCTCACGGACGCCCCCACGATCCGCGACGTCCTGCTCTTCCCGCACATGCGTCCGGAAAATGCCTGATTGCTCCGCATGGGGCGCGCTCCTCGGGGCGCGCCTCGCTGAGATCCGCCGGTCACTCCCCGGGGACGCCGTCCGCGTCGTCCTCGAGGACGGCCGGACGACCGACCACATCGGATACCTCCATCCCATGTGGTTTTCCTTTATCCGGACGGCCGCCCTGCCGGGACTCGGGCTCGCCGGGACGGACGGCGGAGAACCCCTCCGCCTCGTCGTCGACGCACGGGGCACGACTCCGGAGGCGGTCCTCGATTCGCTCTCCCTCGCCCTCCGCAAAGCCGGCCTCGTCTGCCGGCGCGACGCCGAACGCCTCGACGTGACGGCCGCCGACGGGCGCGTGCTCTGCACCGCCGAACGGCCCCTCTTCCGAGTCCTCGGCATGCGCACCCGCGCCGTGCGTCTCACGCGCTTCACGCGCGCTCCGGGCTTTCCGGCCGCGAGGCGCGCCCCGACCAAGAAGGTCGGTCCGGGCCTCTGGGACAACATCGCCGCGGGACTCGCCGCTGCGGGCGAGGACGACGCCGGAGCGATGCTCCGCGAGCTCAACGAGGAGGCCGGTCAGAACCTCGGACGCGGTGCGCTCCGGCGGATCGGCGACTTCACGGCGCTCCGGGCGGTCGAAAACGGCATCCTCAACGAAGTGACCACGGTCTTCCGGGCCGAGGCCGAACCCGTGCCCTTCACGAACCTCGACGGCGAGGTGGACGCGTTCCGCCGGCTCGACGAGGCCGCGCTCCTCGAGGAGCTCGTGCGCGGGGGCTTCATGCCCGAGGCGGCCATCGCCTTCGCCATGGACGCCGCCCCCGGCGTGACGCCGGAGGAGGCCTCCGGTTACACCATACATAGCACTCGCCGATGCATCTTTCAATACTGAGAAAGATTCAAT
>CAJMRV010000102.1 GCA_905215795.1 uncultured bacterium
GCACAGGAATCAGAGCAGCGTCTGCCGCCGCCAACGCGTTAATGGTCAGCATCCTCGAAGACGTCGCGCTCGCGGGACGCGGGGGCCCGGACCGGCCCCGAAGGGAACTTCCGCGAAGTCCCCACGCCCATCAGGTGAGCGCCATCACGACGACCGAAGGTTCCCTCCGGTCATCGTCACGCGGGGCCTTCGACAAGCGCCGCCGGCACCCTCCCGACCAGGAGGACCGCCCCGCTTGAGGACCATAAAAAGAGAGGTACATTCTATGACCCAATCTCTGCAGATCGTATTCCACGGCATCAACCGCTCCCCGGCCCTTGAAAAGGACGTCACCGAGAAGTTCGAGGCGCTCCGCCGCTTCGACCCGAGGCTTGGTGAAGGCAAGGTGACGGTCACCCAGGAAAGCCATCAGCCCCAGGGCGACTTCAGCGTCCTCATCACCGTGAAGTCCTGCTCCGGCAAGGACATCATCGTCAAGCGCAACCACACCGATGCGCTCGCGGCCGTCCATGACGCGTTCGACACCCTGCGCCGAGCCGTCAAGGAGGAACACGACAAGGCCCATCACATCTGATCGGATGATCAGCCCTCCCGGACGTGAAGGGAACGCCGGGGGATGAAATGCAAAAAAGCCAGTTGGATCGACCAGCTGGCTTTTTTTGACTTCAGCGTTGAAGTGGTATGGGTTTGTTGTACAGCCCCCTTAAACATCATTCCCACAACACATCGAAGCAGGCGTTCGAAACGAAAAACGCTGCCGTCCCGGCGGTCCTGGAACTCTTGTCGGAGATGACCTCTTTTGCTAAAGTAATTTCATTCCACTTATCAACTTTCCAAAGAGTAAGACATGTCCGATGAAGCGAAAATGTTAATCCCTTTATCCGAGAAAAAAGCCGTGCTGGTCGAGGGCACCGTCGTTTATGGGAAACCGAAGGTCCAGATCCGCGAGGTCGTCAAGAAAAAGGGCTCCACGGAATGGACGTACACGTCAAAAGGCATCTCGCTGCCCAAAGACGCGGAAAGCATGAAGGCGATTCTTTCCGCCGTGATGAAGATCCAAATGATGGACGTTGAGCACTACGACGTCTACGACGGAAAGAAATAACCAAACTCCGTCCTTGATCAAGCACCTTGAACAAACCATCTCCAGAAACAACAATGTTCTGGAGATGGTTCAGACGATCTCCCTCAAGACTGCCTCATAAAACTGGAGAAGACTTCTTCAAAGTCCTCACCGGTTTCAATCGACGGGCTTTTTTCCACCCCTTTCGAAACGATATGGGGTTCCGACACTTCCCCCGCCTTCTTTCCGCCGAAGGTCTTCCCACCTTTCTCTGCAGACGTCTCCGTCTTGAAGGAAGGCGACTTGGCGCCGGCCTTGCCACGCTTGGTCTCCATGTCGGCGACCACTGGAGACGAGACAGAGCTCGGAACACATTGTCCAACCGTCGACGACCGTGTCACAGGATGATTCCTTTCCTCGACACCAACGGCATCCTCCCTCGGGCAGTCCCCCTCCGTTTCGGAACAATTGCTCGGAAGAGGCAATCCATCCACCAGGTCGCCGTTCTCGCCGACCCTTGCGGTAATCCTATTGAGCATCTCGTTCGCTTCCGCATTGCCATCACAATGCTGCGGAAGAACACCATATTCCTCGAGCTCATTACACACACGGTCAATGGTTCCGTCCGGATTCCTGGCATGCTCTTCACCCGGAATTCGAATGAACGTCCACCCGACCCTTTCCAACTGGGCCTGACGACCCATATCCCTACGAATATTAAATAAGCCGGAATGATATTTTTCACCATCGCACTCTATCGCAACCCTTCGGCCATTCTCTCCATAAGCGACCATATCCAATCGATACGCCCCTACTGGGATTTGCTGTTCGATCTTATAACCCCTGCTGATCAAAGCATTGGCAACGGCAACTTCAAAATCTGAATCCGCTTTCCTTTTAACCTCTCCAAAATCGAACTGTCCGTTCATCACCTGATTGGCATGAGTGATCAGTTTGTACCTGAGGTCTTCTTGATCAAGCAAATGCTTGGGCATGCTGTGCACGACCCAGACTTGATCCCGTCCACGACTGACAGCCACGTTGTAACGTTGCTCCTGGTCCTTACTGCTCAATTTTCGAAGAGGTTTGTCGTCTTCACCCATGGTCATCATCGACAAGAAGACGACATCGCGTTCATCACCCTGGAAATCGGCAGGCGTTCCCACTCGCAACCTAAGCTCCTCCTGCTCTGTCGGGCTGAACTCATCTTGAAGAGCTTGAATGAGGCATTTGGAATGCCCAGACTTGCTGCTCATCAAGTTGATGACACCGAAAGTCTTGCCTTTGTATGCAGGCTCTTGAATACAAGATCGAATGAGCGAGGCAATCGTCTTGGCCTCAAGTTCGTTTTTTGAATCCGAGAACGTCCCGCATCGACAACGATAGTCCACCATTGAGGGATGCACTTCGGTGGAAGCCGAACTGCGCAATGGTTCAATAATATTGCTGTAAAAATTTTGATTGCTGAACTGGATGATCTCACTCATGCATCGGAAATGCTCCGTCAACATCAATGTGTCGAAACTGAATCGAGCAATGTCGTAAAGCGACGTCTTTTCAGTGAAAAGTTTCGCGTCTCTTGGAGATTCGTGCAGATAAGCATTCCTAAACGTGGTCAGCTTGTCAATATCACAAACCGGCGCAGGATCAACCTGCTTGTCATCGCCGACCACCACGATTTTCTTACCCAAGGCCAAAAGCGGGACGGCCAGTAAATTGGCCTGACTCGCTTCGTCGACCACAATGAGATCGAACTTTATTTGGGCATCGAAGTATTCCAAAGCCCTTCCTATCGGCATGATCCAGACAGGCACCGCCTTCATGGCATAAGAAATCGTATTCCTCACGACATCCACGTGTTCCTGATATCGTGCGGCGGTTCTTCGTCTCATCTTTGAAAAAGCGTCTGCAAGTTCAGAAAGACGTTTTTCAAGCGAACGATCAAGCTTCACAACGCCCTTCCATGCCTTTGCAATAATCAGTTTTTCAGAAGCTTTCTTGAGCTGCTCCGACAAACTCCTTTCCTTTTGGCACAACTCCTTCAGCCGTTCAGGAGAAATCTCTTCGAAGGCCGTTTCCAGCTGCTTCATGCGCCATGCCTTCTCCACATCCTGCGGAGCTTCAGGCATGTCGAAACCATCCTTCATATAACGAATGGATTTGGCCCACTCAGGCGCGGCAGTCTTCAATCTATCCAGAAGAACACACCGTCTGTCATAAAGACCTTGCTTCCGAGAAAGCTCCAGGACCTTTTCATAAGCCTCCCTATAGCTATCCAGATCTCCTTCAAGCCCAAGCAAGAGACCACGCGAAATCTCCTTATCCGTTATCTTGAGAATCTCTTCATGCAAAGCCTCCCGCTGCCTCTTGAGCAAATCTCGGTTTCTGAAGTCTTCAAAAGTCATCAACACCGGGACCGCCTTCTTATCCATGAATTCAACGAAGGCTTCGAAACGATGTTCCGGAGCATTGTCCTCTTTCAATGAACGCACCTCAGGCTCGAGATTCCAAGCGCAAACGCGTTCCATAAGGGGGAGAACGTTTTCTTCATAAAAAGCAGGCAGCTCTTGAAACAACTTGAACTCACCGACTTCGTGCTCTTGAATCCACCTGGACGTAATCGGCTCCGCCTGAAGGCCGAAATGCTCGACAAACTTCTGACGGATCTGGCGGAAAACTTCGAGATCACGTTGATAAACGACGTGTTTCCTAACAGAATGCAAATCCTCTTTTGAAGCGGGAGCATGGCCGTCAACGGAGAAGAGCTGCAAAAGATCAGCCTTGCCTTTGTAAAGCTGCTTCTGAAACCAATTCAATTTGCAATCAGGATGATTCTCCTCATACCAAGACAACACCCGGAGGACTTCATCGTAGTCGACAGGCTTCTCACAGGTGACCTGCCCCTTGAGACTTAGGGTTCTCTGGCTTTCATGATGAAGAAGAGTCTTGAAGGATTCCTCATATTCATCCAAAAGCGTCTTGCACTTCCTCATCTCCCTTTCATCGAACAAAGCGCGCAACTTCGTCTTCAAAAGACCAGACCCCAACAGGCGGCGCCAGGTGCCCTCGTCGAATTTCATCTTCAGGAATTCATCAGCCTCAGCGCTTGGACAAGACAAGCTGCCGCCCCGACTTGAAAAAGTCGTAACGAAGCTTCCATCATCTCCAACGCACTCCTCCTTATGAGAAAGCCCCTGAAGATGTTCATTGCGCGCTCTTTCCTCGGTCAGAAACAGCTCCAGACGTTCTGGAGACAACAGCTTCTCGGAAGACCACGCTTGAGTTTCAAGCCTCTGGATTGTCAGACGATCCAATTCCTCATTACTGCTGTAGAGTTCATTAAATTCAGCCTGTTCAAGAGGACAAGGAACTTCTTGATTGAGCTTGTCGGGGATGATTTCGAGCAGCCCCTTGACTCCCGCAAGCTTTTCAGCGGCATGCTGCCGTGTCATTTCCTCTCCATGGAAGACAAGAGTCCCATGGGACATTTCACGCTGCTTGCCGATCTCCCTCCTGACCCGATCAAGTTCCTCATAAATCTCGATTCGATTATCCGCCATCTGCTTGATTTCAAGCTCCAGGTTCTTGGTCTTGTACTTGGCCCGATTAACATCAAAGGTTCGAATGTTGTCTTCAATAGAGCTGCCGCGACCTTTTGAATTGAAATCAATTGCGAGATCCCGAATTTCCTCAGGAAGCTTGTCCCTGACCACTGCCAAGGCTTGCTCAGTGTGCGCCGTCACTAAAACCCGCTTCCCTTCACTGAGATAATGACCAATCAAATTGGCGATCGTATGGGTCTTGCCGGTCCCAGGAGGCCCCTGAACGACAATCCCGCTTGAGTGCTCAAGTTGTTTGATGATTTGCAATTGGGCCGAGTTGGCAGACAAAGCGGTCAATATTTCCTTTGACTGACCCGCCGAAAGAGCCACGGACTCCTCCAAACTCAACTCAGAATCTGCTTGAAGGGATTCTTCTTCACACTCTTGACCAGGGACACAGCCACAAACGATTTCGAAAATATGATCCGGAACCGCTCCATTTTCCAAAAATGTCTGACGAATCTGCTCGATTGCTTTCGTTATACCCACGTCCTTCTTACGAACGAACATGACGGGCGTACAAGTAACGACAGTTTTCCCCGTCTTTTTTACTTCGCCGGAATCAACCCATACACAGCGCGGCATAACGGCTTGGACATAAGGCTTGACACCACCATCCCGAGCGACTCCCAACCAATCCTCCGCCACATTGAATCGGTTCTTGAGAATCCCGAGCTCCTGAAGTTCACCATCACGCGATGCCTCCGTGTCCGCAAACAAACTTGTATGGAAAGTTGCATCGACTTCAGTGTCGATCTCAACTCGGATGAGCTTTTCCTCCACCCGTTTCTCTAAATGAAGTCTTTGAGCGAAAATCGGGTAGCGTTTCTCAGACACGCCATCTTCAGCACGTTCTTCCACCAGATAACGACCGACAACCACCTCCCGCAAGGGGTCGCTAGAGACATCGTTGTAAATATTCAGGAGACGGTAATACCATTCATTCCTTTTCTTGATGTCGACGAGCTCTTCAAGCCACTGGTTTCTTTGCTCAATCCATCCGTTCCAAACGCCCACCCTTCGAGGAGAATCGTCAAACCGCTGGATTTCGGAATCATCTTCTTCGGAAGAAGGAAGGCTTTCACGGAATTCAACCGAGCTTTTCGGATCCACATAAGAGCCAAGCACCCATGCGGCGATTTCTTCGGGAGGCCGTGGACAAGGCGGCTCATCCACATGCCTTACATCAAAGAAAACAACATCATCTCCCGGACCACCCATCGTAAGATTCTCGGGAGGATTACTCAACAATGAAAAAATCGGAAATTCGTCGGATTGAGGAATAACCAGTCGAAGTTTTGAACTGGCCTTTGAAACTTCTTCAAGGAATTTAAAAAAATTGTGAACGTCTTCCAAAGCCTTCTGGCGTACTTCTTGTGCTCTCTTTGTCTGCATGTTCAAC
>CAJMRV010000103.1 GCA_905215795.1 uncultured bacterium
GTCGAGAGGGCCTCCATCGTGGAGAGGCGTCCCTGGCGGCGCGGCATCGGGGTGAGTTCGAGCGCGTCCCAGGCCACTCCGGCGCGGAGCTTCTTGGCGGGCTCGGGGAGGTAGAGGTGGTCGTAGGCCTCGGCCATCATGGCGGCGACGATGTCGGTGCGCCAGCCCTTGGCCCGCTTGTCGAGGAGTTCCTCGAGCTCTTCGAGGCGGTCGGCGGTCATCACGCCCGCCTTGGTCTGGGCCATGAGGAGGTAGGCGTAGGCACGCGCGGCGCCGAGGTCGTCGAGCGGGAGGCGCTCGGCGCGCACACGGCCCGCGGCCGCGACGAGGTCGCGGGCGAGTCCGAGGTCGGCCCCGTCGTGCTTGAGTTCATTCAGGCGCGCCATCAGCTCGATCGCCATGGCGTTGGTGACCGGGTCGGTTTCACCGTAGACGGTCACGCCGTCGTACTGCATGAAGCGCCGCACGGTCGCCACGCCCGAGGCGACGGCGAGGTCGACGGCTTCGTGGCGGCCCTTCTCGGTCGGGGCGATCAGGAAGCCCAGTCCGGTGCCGTACTCGAGGCGCAGCGCGGCGAGCGCCGTGGCGATCCTCGCCTCGGGCTCCCAGGCGGTGCGGTAGGCGAGCGCGTCCATCATCGGGGCGATCAGCGAGACCGGGTGGCGCGAGAGCGTGAGCTCGGTCTTGACGTCCCCGGGGAGCATCGCTTCGAGCGGCCCCACGGTGAGGCTCGCGCCCGCGCCGGAACCCCAGCGCGTGAAGGCGGTCTTCTGCGTCGCGGGACGCACGGCGCCGTGCCAGGGCGCGCTCGTGCGGTAGGCGGCGGGACCGTCCTTGGTTTCGACCGCCCCGTCGGCGGTCACTTCGCCTTCGACCGGACCGGCGAGGCCCCCGGCCTTGAAGCGCACTTCATAGCGCGATTCGTCGAAGGGCTTGAGCGTGACGTTCACGGCGTCCGAGGGGGTGATGGCGAAGCCCACGCCCGACTTCACGCCGAGCGTGCCGCGGAAGGACTCCTCGGCGAGCACGGACGGATAGGCGAGGAATTCGTCGCCCGGGGAGACGAAGGCGGGCACGTCGATGAAGGGCATCACCGGGGTGCTCACCGTCATCGCCTGTTCGGCGTTGCCGAGCTTGGTCGCGCCCGAGCCGACGGCCATGATGCGCACGCGTCCCTTGAAGGTCGCGGGGAGCTCCACGTCGAGCGTGGCGGGGTGTTCTGGGTCGACCTTCACGAGGCCGCCCCACCAGGCCGCGCTCGCGTCGTTCTGACGGCGGAAGGGGTTCGCGGCGAACTCCTTCATCATGGCGGCGCGCACGGCGTCGCCTCCGACGAGCGTCGCCTTCGGGAGCTTGAACCCCTCGGGCATCAGCTCGGAGAGCGACTGGTGGGTGCGCACGCCGAGCGCGCGGTCAAGGAGGAGCTCCTCGATCGGACGGGGCGTGCGGTAGTTGGTGTTCGAGAGGATCCCCTCGTCGACGGCCCAGACGAAGACGTCGCCCGGGGCGTCCGAGGTGATGGTGATGCGGGCCTTCTCGCCCGAACGGATCTTCGCCGGGGACTCGATCCCGAGCGTCATGCGGTGCGGCGCCACGGAGAGCGCCACCGGCTCGAGGGCGAACGTGTAGGCCTCGAGGAAGCGGTGCGCCTCGGAGGGTGCCCTCACGAGGGAGGCGTTCATCCAGGCGCGGCCCGTGTGGCCTTCGGGGACCTTGATCGAGACGGCGTTCATGCCCTCTTCGACGGGGACCCATTCATGGGCGAGGACGTCCTCCGCCTCGAGCGTGAGGAGTGCGAAGCCCTTGAAGGGGGAGAGCACGGAGGCGTTGAGCACGCCGCCCGCGTCCACCTCGGTCTTCTCGAGGTTCATGTGCATGTGCGCGGCCGGGAGCCGGTTCTCGAGCCCCGTCCTCAGGTCCTCTCCGACGAGCGTGAAGTCCACGCGTCCGAGGTCGGTGTCGTCCACCCCCTTGAAGGAGAGCACGTACTCGCCCGCTGGAACGAGCGGAAGCGTGAGCGAGGCGGCACCCTCGGCGTCGGTCTTCAATTTGAAGGACTCCGCTTCGGCCGTGGCCGGAGTCTCGCGGTAGTGGAGTTCGCCACGGGCGTCCGCATAGAGTTCGGTCTCGTAGTGGCGCTTGGAGAGCACGGCCGTGACTTCTTCGCCTTCGACGCCCTTGAGGGCGCGGTCCACGACGAGGAAGCGCCAGGCAAGGGGCTTGGCGGCGGGCAGGTAGTTGAGCGGCGCGGCCGTTTCGGGGAGCTCGTAGCCGAGGAGCTTCTCAGGAGCGCCCACGAGGAATTCGAGCGTGTCGGAGACCGCCGAGGAGCCCTCGGCGCTCATGCCCGTGAGGTTGAGGTAGGCCCTTGAGAGGCCCGCCGTTGCCACCGAACCGGGGAACGTGAAGCGCACGGTGCCGTTCTTGTCGGTCGTCGCCGCGTTGAGTTCGACGGGCTTGACGTAGGGGCGGTCCGCCTCCGCGAGGAAGCGGTAGCCGGGGCGTTCGGGGAACGTGATCGAGGAGACCGGGGCGAGCGCGAGCGAGGCCTCGACGACGCGGTCGGCGCCGGGGATCCCCACGTTCTCGACGAGGCGTGCTTCCACCGATACCGAGTCCGGGGCCTGCCAGCCCTTCACGGGCTCGACGAGGCGGCTCGCCAGGAGCATCGTCTCGGGGTCGAAGTCGCGCACCGAGATGTTCTTCGTCGCCAGGAGGGCGTCCCCGGACCAGAGCTCGATCGAGACGTTGTCGAGCGCGCCTTCGGCGGGGCTCGTCCAGTCGAGCGTGACGGCGCCCGAGGGGCCGGGCTCGAGGGTCTTCTTGAGGAGTTCGGCCCCGAGGTTGTCGCGGATCGTCACGAGCACCGGGGTCTTCTCCGTGAGCGGCTTGAGGGAGGCCTCCTTGATGAAGCCACCGACGTGGACCGTCTCGCCCGGGCGGTAGAGGGCGCGCCCGGTGAAGAGCATGCCCACGACGCCAGCGTCGGTCGCGTCGCGTCCGCGGGTGTTGAAGCGGAAGTCGTCGTTGGTGGTCCTCGCGTCGACGAGGCTCAGCCAGCCGAGGTCGCGTCCGTCGCCGCGGTCCACGACGACCGCGACGGGGGCCTTCTCGCGTTCGAACCCCTTGAGGGAGTCGAAGTGCGCGTGGCCGGTGTCGTCGGTGGTGGCGGTGGCTACGGTGAGGCCGTTGGCGCCGAGGACGTCCACGCGGGCCTTCGCGACGGGCTTGGTGCTCGCGAGGTCCGCCACAAAGACGTCGAGCCCCTTGGAGCGCGTCGTCTTCGCGATCGTGGCGAAGTCGGTGACGAGCACCTTCTTGACCTGGCGGTCCACGGTGTTCCAGCCGCCCGACTCGTTCTTCTTCTCAAGGCGCACCTCGACCTGGTAGAGGCCTCCTTCGGGGGAGGCGCCCTTGTCGGCGAGCGGGAGCGTCACGAAGCGGGTGTCGGCGCCGTGGGCGTCGTCGGCGGGCAGCTCCATCGAGCCCGTGCGGGCGACGGCGTAGTTGTCCGTGGGACCCTCGCGGCCGAGCGCGTCGTACTGGTCGGCGGCCAGGGCGAGGAAGGGACGGCGGTACCGGGAGACGGTCCAGGCGAGGCGTTCACCGCCGTTGACGGCGAGCGTGAGGCCGTTGGCCCCGGAGAGCGTGAGCATGTGGCCTGGCTGCAGGAAGCGGACCTGCGCGCTCGGGTCCGGCGCCGGGATGACGGCGCCCCACTTCTTCTCGAGCGTGTAGCCCGAGCCCGGGCCGAAGCCCGCGGGGAGCTCGACGTAGAGGTACGAGCCCGGGGTCGCGTTGAAGGTGAGTTCGGCGCGTTCGGAGGGTACCGAGGGGTCGCCCTTGAGTTCGGGGGTGATCCGCTTGGAGCGTGCGAGCACGGCCTCGTCCACGTAGGGCGTGAGCGACCAGTCGGCCTTTTCGACGGCCTCGGGGGCGAGTTTTTCAGGGAGCTCCCAGATCTGGACGGCGCGGGCGAGTTCGCCCGGGTTCGTCAGGAGCGACGTCTTGAATTCAAGCGAGAAGAGACGGTCGAGGTCGGCGTCGCGCACGGCGCGCACCGAGGCGCTCTCGACCTGGTAGAGGGTGGATTCGCCCGGCACCGGGATGTGGTAGACGGCCGATTCGAATCCGGTTTTCGCGACCGGGCCCGCCGGGTCGTCCGTGATCGCCTGGGCGAGCTTGGGGAAGCCCACGACGAGTTCGCCCGGGGCCTTGCCGAGCTTCCTCACGGGGATGCGGATGTAGACCTCCGTGCCGTCGGCGTTCCAGATGAAGCGCGGCTTGTCCCACTCGAGCCCCGTCGGGGTCTTCTCAGAGATCGTCATCGAACGCTCGAACGCCTCGGGGTTGGCGACCTGCGTGGAAAGGGAGAGCGTGATCGTGAGCTCGCGCTCGCCGTTCAGACGCGGGCCGTGCCAGAACACGGTCCTCGCGTCGTTCACCCAGAGCGGGGGCGTCATGAACGTGATCCTCGGCTCCGTGAGTCCGACGCCGCGTGCGCGGGGGAGTCCCTCGAGGTTGACGGTGAAGCGGGTCTGCTTGGGCCAGTATCCCTCGGGACGGAAGACGAGGCGGTTCTCGTCCTCCCAGCGCCAGTGGCCCTTCACCTCGGGCGTCATCGAGATGTTCCTCACCTGTTCGACCACGCTGCCGATCCTCGCACGGCAGGTGTTCTTCCAGTCGCGTCCGAAGTCGCGCTCGCAGCGGGCGGCGTCGGGTTCGAACGTGATCACGAGGTTTTCGCGCGGTTCGTCGACGAGGTTCGTCGAGGGCTTGAGGAGCACGGTCTGGTCGGGGGCGGCCCAGACGGCCGAGGCGATCGTGAGCGAGAGCAGTGAGAGGGGGAGTTTTGTGGCAGGGGACATGGTCGGTGGATTCCCGCGAAAAAGAGGTCCTTCAAATCCGGTCGGCCATGGAGCGGAGGCGGGGTGCGGAGCTCTCTCCGCATGACCCCTGGTCGGGTCCGCCCTTTGGGCGGCCGGCCGGTCTGTACGTAGTGAAAAGTGTAACACCCCCTGCGTCGCGGAGCCCGTCGTGCAGGCCTCGGGAGGCGGGCGACAGGCGAAAAAGAAGGGAGGCGTCCCTCCCGTCCGCGCGTGCGCGGCGGAGGACCGCCTCCCTTGATCGCCCCAGACGCTTCCCCGCACTCTGCCGGTGCGGATGGAAACGACTCCCGGGGGCGTCTTTTATTCGAGTCCGGGGAGCACTTCGACGCCCGCCTTCGAGAGCAGGGTCGTCACGAGCATCAGCGGGAGGCCGATCAGGCTCGTCGGATCGTCCGAGGAGACCTCCTCCATGAGGGCGATGCCGAGCTTCTCGATCTTGGCTGAGCCGGCGCAGTCGAAGGGCTGCTCACGGTCGACGTAGGCCTCGATCGTCTCGCGGGAGAGCTTCCTCATCTTCACCAGGGTGCGGCTCTCGACCGTTTCGACGAAGTCGTCCGGGCCGACGACGGTGAGCGCCGTCGTGAAGACGATCGTCTTGCCCTGCATGCGTTCGAGCTGGGCGATCGAGCGTTCGCGGGTGTGGGGCTTGCCGAGCTTCTCGCCGTCGAGGTCGGCGACCTGGTCCGAGCCGATGATCACGGCGTCGGGGCGGCTCTTCTGGACTTCGCGGGCCTTGAGGAGCGAAAGGCGCAGGGCCGTCTCGCGGGGCGTCTCGCCCGGCAGGCTCGATTCGTCGATGTCCGGGCTCGTCGTTTCAAACGGCACGCCGAGACGTTCGAGAAGTTCGCGGCGGTAACGCGAACTCGAGGCTAAAATAAGGGGATGGCTCATGATGGAATTCTCTTCAGGGGAATGGGAATCGGATGGGTCACATTATAAGGCGGCCGGCTCCGCCCAGAACATACACAACTCCACGCCCCCCGTCCCGACGGACCGGGGGAGAACGCCCCTTCGGGACCACCCTGCACAATCCCCGCCCGGAGGCGGCCCAGCAACACCACATCAGTGAGGACACCATGCCGCGTTTAACGATTGATAGTTTTGAGCTCGCCCGCAAGCGCGAGGAGATCGAGGGCGAGGTTCCGCTCTCCGAGATGCCCGAACTGGCCTCC
>CAJMRV010000104.1 GCA_905215795.1 uncultured bacterium
CCTTTGAAGTAACCTTCGAGCACTTTCGGACCCCGTTTCATCAGGGGATCCCGGCACTTGCCCTCCGTCACATGAAACCCGCTGAAAAACATGGATTTCCCGCCCGACCGGAGTGATAATGAAGGTGTGGGGAGGCTCCCCGTGAGGGCGGCGACCCCGCGATTGAGACCGACACGGACGGGGACCGGAGACGACATGGACCGGCCCCCGGCCGGAAACATCAAACCACGACGCCGGGGCCCTCGGCCCGGTCCCGGCATCCCCGGGTCCCGGGCGTGAGCCGCACGGGCGGGGAGACGTTCCCGAGGCCCCGGGCGGCGGTCGGCAAGACCGCGGCCACGCCCGCGCACGACGGAACCTTCGGCCGGAAGGAGAGAGACCCGCAATGGAAGAAAAAGCCGGACAATGCGGATGCTGCGGCATCATCGAATGGTTCAAGAGGCTCCTCAGGGGGTGCCGCCCCTGCTTCATGAGGGACGCCGAGGTCGACGAGAAGGCCTGCCGCGCAAAGACAGGCAATTCAGAGGCCCCCGACGAACACGCGGGCTGCCCGTGCTGCCACCCGGTCGACCCCGCCTCGGACCCCGTCGTCACGGGCGAGCTGAGGGGCTCCGGGATGGACGACGGCCTCACCGCGCTCTTTGAATCGCTCGACACGAACCTGACCGTGCTCGACGCGGTGCTCACCGTGCCCGAGGCGAACCACGACAACCGGAAGGCAGCCGCACGCGCCCTCACGACCGAGGTGTTCCGGGGGCTCTCCGAGGCGGACCTCGCCAAACCCCTCGTGAAGACGGCCTGGGACGACGCCGACTATGAGAACGACCGGCGCTTCTGCGGGTACTTGAAGAACAAGGACACCGTGGGCGAGGTGGTCGAGACGCTCGTCGCCCAGATCGAGAAGCAGAAGGACGCCGCCGAGCGCGACGCACCGATCCGCAACCTCGACTACATCGCCTTCATGATCCGCGAGGTGAAGAAGTCGCTCCTGGTGTGATCAAGGAACGGACTTCATCCGCACATCCACGACGCATTGGTTGATTGAAAACGAGGGCGGCGGGTTCCCGATGAGGGACCCCCGCCCTTTCTGCCGTCCCGACCGACGGGAGGGCGATGCGCCCCCTTTCCCGAGCCTTTTGAAACCGCAAGGCTCGGATTTTCCAAAGGCCTTTTGAAGGAGGAAGGGGAAATGAAGGCCGCTTTTCCGGGCCATTTCCCATCCCGAACGAAGACCATTTGAAAACCGCCTCCTCCCCCGCGGCCGTAGGCGTGAAGAGAAAACCGAAGGCCTTTTCAAAGAAAATTCTTATAGGGGAAACCACCTAGACGAAAAAAGCGTTACAATAGCCCGACCTTGCGCCCCGTGACGACCTCCCGGGGCGTAATCGCAGGGACGTTCGCGTCCCCTTTTTTTCACCCTGAATTTCCATACTGAACATAGGTTTTTCGTCATGGCCATCAACCGTATCGTCGACCAGGCGATGTTGAATTCGAGCGCGAAGAGCGCCGGTAGTTGTTGTTCGGCGAAGGCCCCCGTGCAAAAGGGCGGCTCTTCGCGCCGTCCCCTTGATGCGTTCGCGATCATCCTCGCCATCGGGAGCTGCTTCATCTGGGCCCTCCAGCAGGTCGCCATCAAGGGCACCGCACTCGAGGTGGACCCCCTCCTGCAGGTCGTCATCCGCACGGTGATCGCCCTCATCCTCCTCTGGGCCGCCCAGAAGTTCTTCATCAAGGAGGAGTGGAACAGCGCGGTGAAGTGGTGGCACGGCATGTTGGTCGGCCTCTTCTACTTCGGCGAATTCTTCTGCGTCTCGCAGGCCCTGCGCCTCGGGCCGAGCTCGCACGTGGCGGTGCTCCTCTACACGGCACCGATGTTCTCGGCCGTGGGCCTGGCGTTCGCGATCGCCGAGGAACGCATGAGCCTCATCCAGTGGACGGGCGTCTTCACCGCGTTCGGCGGCGTCGCCTTCTCGATCCTCTACCCCGCGCTCGTCGACGGGGCGGGCTCCCCGACGGACCCCGAGTGGCTCCTCGGTGACTTCTTCGGCATCATGGCCGGCCTCTCCTGGGGCCTCACCACGGTGATCATCCGCGTGACGCCGATGAGCAACGCCGCGCCCACGCAGATGCTCTTCTGGCAGCTCCTCGGAGGCCTCGTCTTCTTCACGATCATGCTCTTCGCGACGGGCCAGACCCACTTCGAGCCGAAGTTCTGGGGCTGGACGAACCTCGTCTTCCAGGGCGTCGTGGTGAGCTTCGCGAGCTACCTCACGTGGTGCTGGCTCCTGAGGAACTACCTTGCGAGCCGCCTCGGGGTGCTCTGCTTCCTGACCCCGATCTACGGCATCCTGCTGAGCGTCCTCATCCTCGGCGAACGCCTCCACGCGGCGTTCCTTCTGGGCGCC
The DNA here is from genome assembly GCA_905215795.1 of uncultured bacterium. Classification (GTDB taxonomy): domain Bacteria; phylum Pseudomonadota; class Gammaproteobacteria; order Burkholderiales; family Burkholderiaceae_F; genus Sutterella. The sequence continues at coordinate 2,406 of CAJMRV010000104.1, forward strand.
TCGCTCGTCTTCGTCGGCCTGATCTGCGTGCAGGCCTCCCAGATCAAGAGCTGGTGGAAGCACCGCCGCGCCGTCAGGGAGAAGCGCGAGGGCTACCCCGACCTCAAGGACATCGAGCGCCACCTCGACAAGTAAGTCGAAGGTCACGGACGACGGAACCCCGGCCCCGCAAAGGCCGGGGTTCCTGCACATGGGGAGCTCGAAAGGAAGGACCGGGGAGACGGGGCGCTCCACGGCTATAATGAATCCCACGGAAACCCCGTGCATGGCACGGGAACCCTCGAACCACGAAACACCAAACACACCAATCACGAAACACAAAAGCGTCCCGAGTGACGAAAGGAAGAGACCCATGGCATCCCGCGTACGCCGCCGCGCCGCACGATCGCTTGCGACCTACATCCTCACCGACGGAGAACCCTTCGACAAGGCGCGCTTCCTCGGGACGCTCGAATCCGTCTGGGGCGTCGCCCCGGAGGACCTCGAGGCGGACCTCCTCGACGTGCCCGAGGTGCCCCTCGTCTTCATGCTGGGGAAGATCCTCGTCGCGGTGATGTACGTCGCCTCCCCCCTGCCGGAGCACCTCGCCGAGGAGCTCGCCGAAACGGCCGACGATGAAAAGGGCGCCGCGAAGACCGCCCGCGAGCACAAGGGCTACGTGCTCATCAACGTCACCGGTCCCGTTCCCGTGAAGGCGCTCGCCCACGTCGCCTCCAAGGTGACCCACGCGGCGGCCTCGGAGCCCGGCGTGCTCGCCGTGATGCTCCCCTGGGCGTTCTTCCCGAAGGAGGACTACCTCGCCCGCGTCGTCCCCGACGTGAACCGCGACGTGCTCCCGGTGCCCGCCTGGGTGACGGTGTCGCTCCGCTACGACGAGGAGGAGGCCGAACTCTACACGAACGGCATGGCCGCCTTCGGCCTCCCCGAACTTGAACTCACGGGGCTCCCCAAATCCAACGAACGCACCGCCGAGGCGATCGCACTCATGAATTCGCTCGCCGCCATGATCGTCCTCGAGACGCGCAGGATCCCGCTCTCCGAACCCGTCGACGTCGGTGGGGAGACGATCCGCCGGGTGGTCCTCACCAAGGGCCCCGGCCTCAACGTCGAGGGGACCTCCTACAAGATCGCGCCCGAATGGCGCTGAGGTGTTCAGGTGTTGAAGCGTTAAGGCGTTGAGGAAGTCAAAACCAACAAGGCATGAACCCACGCCCGCGCTGGAAAGCACGGAGCGTTAAGACACGAAGGGCCGCACTCCCACGACAGGAGGCGGCCCTCTTTTCGTTCATTGATAAGCAGAACGCCCGCGCCTCCTGTCTGTTTGAAACAGGGGGACGCGGGCGTCTCCTTTCCGTCGGGGCGGCTGCTCCATGTCACGAATGACAACACAGCGCCCGTCGGGAGGGGATGTCCTCAGGACCGTGAACGTCAGTCGTCGTTCGTCGGCGCCGGGGCGTTCACGAGGCGGAGGAACTGCAGATGCTTCTCGTACTGGTCGAGCACGTCATGGATGATCTGCTCTTCGCTCCAGCCGTAGAGGTCGTAGTCCTGGCCGCCTTCCTTCAGGAAGACCTCGGCACGCACGAACTCGTCGGTGCTGTCGCCGTCCGGGTCGTACTCGGCGTTCGAGTAGCCCTTCAGGCGCACTTCGTAGAGGAAGTCCGTGACGTCCGGGAACGAGACGACGAGCGTGACCGTGTTGTCACGGCGGGCGCACTTCGCGTCGAGACCCTCCTTGACGAAGGCCTTCTGCAAGTGCTGGAGCGCCGGTTCGATCGTGCGGTTCAGACACGCCTCGACCTGGTCGCGGGACGGATAGTGGACGATCGTCTGGAGACGCTTCTCCCACTCGCGCGAGGCGCGGTAGAGCTGCGGGGCGACGTTCGTCACGGTGTGGCTCTGGCGCTTGAAGTCGTCGACCTGGAGCGCCTTCAGAAGGCCGTACAAGGCGACGAGCAGCACGAATGCGAACGGAAGCGCCGTCACGAGGGTGAGCGTCTGCAGCGCCTTGAGGCCGCCCGTCCAGAGGAGGACGAGGGCACAGAGGCCCGAGCTCACGCTCCAGAAAATGCGCTGGATGACCGGGGTCTTCTTCTTGCCGCCCGAGGCGAGCGTGTCGGCGACGAAGGCGCCGGAGTCGGCCGAGGTGACGAAGAAGATGACGACCATAATCATGCCGAGGACGGACAGGATCTGCGTGAGCGGGAAGTACTCGAAGAACTTGAAGAGCGCCACCGACACGTCAGACTGGATCGCCGTGGCAAGCGCCTGATGGCCCGAGTTGATCAGGTCGATCGCGGAGTTGCCGAAGGCGGTCATCCACAGCAGCGTGAAGCCCGTCGGAACGAGGAGCACGCCCGTGACGAACTCACGGATGGTGCGGCCGCGGGAGATGCGGGCGATGAACATGCCGACAAAGGGCGACCAGGAGATCCACCACGCCCAGTAAAGGAGCGTCCAGCCGCCGAGCCAGTCACTCGACTTCGGTTCGAAGGCATAGAGGTTGAAGGTCTTCGAGACGAGGCTCGAGAGGTAAAGACCGGTGTTCTCGACGAAGTGCTTCAAAAGCGTGCTCGTCGGCCCCAGGACGAGGACGAGCAAGAGCAGGAACACGGCGAGCACGAGGTTCGTCTGGGAAAGGAACTTGATGCCGCGGTCCAGACCCGTCGCCACCGGGGTGGACGCGATCGCCGTGATGACGGCGATGAGGATCACCTGGGAGAACGTGTCGATCGGAATCCCGAAGAGGTAATTCAAGCCGGCGTTCACCTGGAGGACGCCGAAACCGAGCGAGGTCGCAACGCCGAAGACCGTGCCGACGATCGCGAAGACGTCGACCGTGTGGCCCATCCAGCCGTAGATGCGTTCGCCGATCAGCGGGTAGAGCGCGGAGCGCAGCGTCAGCGGGAGCTTGTGGCGGTAGGCGAAGTAGGCGAGCATCAGGCCCACGGAGGCGTAGATCGCCCAGGCGTGCAGGCCCCAGTGGAAGAAGGAGATCTCAAGGGCGTGGCGCGCGGCCTCGACCGTGCCGCCCACTTCCGTTGGCGGTTCGAGATAGTGCATCACCGGTTCGGCGACGCCGAAGAACATGATGCCGATGCCCATGCCGGTCGAGAAGAGCATGGCGAACCACGTCGTCATCTCGTATTCAGGCTTGGCGTGGTCGGGGCCGAGGCGGATCGATCCGAAGCGCGAGAAGCACATGTAGATCATGCCCACGACGATGATCGCCACCGAGAGGATGTAGAACCAGGAGAGGTCCTGGAAGATCCACTTCTGGGCGACCGAGAGGATCCCGCCCATCGTGTTCGGGAGGAGCGCAGCGGCGGCGACGATCACGCCGATCGCAATGGCCGATGGCCAGAACACGCGCGGGACGACGTCCCATTTCTTATTGCTTGTTGTTTTCTGGGTTGTGGCTGTCATCAATCAATTTACTCCTTAGGTTGGGGATGCTCCGATCTGTCCGAAGGAACGCCCCGGGGCGCCTCCCCTTCCTTTCGAAAAGGGCGTGCCGGCATGGGGTGTTCCCGCCGGGGCCGGGGTCGGGCCGCCGGCATCGTGGATGTCCTCCACTGGCGGGCCGCCCTGCCGGGGGCGGACTGCGGGAGGAAACGCACGGACCGGGAACGGCCGGACGCACGGCGCCGCT
>CAJMRV010000105.1 GCA_905215795.1 uncultured bacterium
GACCTCTTCGCGGGCTCGGGCGCCATGGGCTTCGAGGCCGCGAGCCGCGGAGCCGCCGCCGTCGACTGGGTCGACGTCGAACGCGTGAACACCATCAACATCACCCGGACGCTCGAACGCCTGGGCGCCCCCTCGGGCATGAAGGCCCACAGGGCCGATGCCTTCACCTTCCTCGCCTCGGGCGGGGAGGACTACGACCTCGTGCTGATCGACCCCCCGTTCAGCAGGGATTGGCAGGCGAAGGCGGCCGGCGCGGCGCTCGGAAGGCTCGCACCCGAAGGGCTCCTCTACGTGGAGTCCCCGGAGCGCGCCCTCGACGAGGCGCTCGTCGAGTCCCTCGGCCTCGAGCCGGTCCGGCGCGCCACGGCGGGCCGGGTCGTCTGCGAGCTCTTCGCCCGCAAGGGCTCGGCGATGGCCACCATGAAGAAAATCAAGGAAAAGAAACAGAAATGATCAAAGCGGTTTACCCGGGGACGTTCGACCCCATGACGCACGGCCACCTCGACGTGGTCCGCCGTGCCTCGAAGATCTTCGGACACGTGACGCTCGCCGTCGCCCTCAACCCCAAGAAGAAGCCCCTGCTCGACCTCGAGACGCGCGTCAGGCTCGCCCGCGAGGTCTGCGCGGAGTTCCCCAACGTGGACGTCGTCGGCTTCGACGGGCTCCTCAAGACGCTCATCCGCGACGTCGGCGCCAACGTGATCGTGCGCGGCGCCCGCGCCGTCTCCGACTTCGACTATGAATTCCAGATGGCCGGCATGAACCGCCGCCTGATGCCCGACGTCGAGACCGTCTTCATGCTCCCCTCGGACAAGTACCAGTTCGTCACGGGCACCTTCATCCGCGAGATCGCCGCCATGGAGATCGACGAGGTGGAGGGCTTCGTCCCGGCCCCCGTCTACAAGGCGCTCCGCGAGCGCTTCGGAGGGAAGTGAGATGGCCCTTCTGATCAATGACGCCTGCATCAACTGCGGCGTGTGCGTCCCCGAATGCCCCAACAACGCGATCGTCGAGGGTGAGGAGCACTTCCGCATCCGCGCCGGCCGGTGCACCGAGTGCATCGACGTCGAGGGCGGCCCGACGTGCCGCTCGCTCTGCCCGATCGACAACTGCATCGAGGTGAACCCCCGCCGCGTCGAGACGCCCGAGGAGCTCCGCGAGAAGCAGAAGAGGATCGACACGAAGTCGAAGGTCGAGAAGGCGATGGCGCTCTTCAACATCTGACCGGACCGACGTTCCCCCGGCACGAATGAAAGAAGCCGGCGTTTTGCCGGCGTCGGGCCTTACTTGGAGGCCGGGCAGTTGCCCGAGCCCATGCGGATGAGGTGGTCGAACGCGCCCAGGCTGGCGGAGGCGCCTTCGCCCAGAGCCACGACGATCTGCTTGTAGGGGGCGTCGGTGCAGTCGCCCGCCGCGAAGATGCCTTCGGCGGAGGTCGTGCCGCGCGCGTCCGTGATGATCTCGCCGCGGTCGTTCACGTCGACCACGCCGCGGATCCAGCCCGTGTTGGCAAGCAGGCCGATCTGGACGAAGCAACCGGCGACGTCGAGCACGCCCGGAGCCTTGGTGTCGCGGTCATGGTAGACGAGGCGGGCGAGCTTGCCGTCCTCGGCCTCGAGCTTCTCGGTGATGACGTTGAGCAGGAGCGTCACGTTCGGGAGGCTGCGCAGCTTCTCCTGGAGGCACTGGTCGGCGGCGAGTTCGTTCCTGCGGTGCACGAGGGTGACGTGGCCGCAGATGCCCGCGAGGTCGATCGCGGCCTCGACGCCGGAGTTGCCCCCGCCGATCACGGCCACGTTCTTGCCCTTGAAGAGCGGACCGTCGCAGTGCGGGCAGTAGGCGACGCCCTTGCCGCGGAGTTCGTCCTCGCCGGGAACGCCGAGCTTCTTCCAGGTGGCGCCAGAGCAGGCGATCAGGACCTTCGTGCGGAGCACGGCGCCGTGTTCGACGCGCACGTGCCAGAGGCCGTCCTCACCGCGTTCGACGCCTTCGGCCGCGTAGGGCTCGATCACGTCGATGTCGTAGGCCTTGATGTGGGCCGCGAGGTTGCGGGCGAGTTCGGAGCCGTCGGTCTTCGGGATCGACGTGAAGTTCTCGATGTCGGCCGTCTCGTTGACCTGGCCGCCCATGCGCTGGGCGAGGATGCCGGTCCTGAGGCCCTTGCGGGCGGCGTAGATGGCGGCGGTGGCGCCGGCCGGGCCGGCACCGACGACGAGCACGTCGAAGGGGGCCTTTTCGGAGAGGGCGCCCGCGGCGCGTTCGGCACCGGCGGTGTCGCACATGGCGAGGATCTCATTGAGGTCCTTGCGCCCGGAGAAGGCCTCCTTGCCGTTGAGGAACACGTTCGGGACCGCGAGGATGTTGCGGGCCTTCGCCTCCTCCTGGAAGACGGCGCCGTCGATCGTGGTGACGCGCACGTTCGGGTTGTAGACGGCCATCAGGTTGAGGGCCTGGACCACTTCCGGACAGTTGTGGCACGAGAGGCTGATGAAGGCCTCCCACTCGAAGCGGCCCGGCATGGTGCGGATCTGTTCGAGACGGGTCTCGTCGACGGCCGGCGGATGGCCGCCCGCCTGGAGGATCGCGAGGATCAGGCTCGTGAATTCATGGCCCATCGGAAGCCCCGCGAAGCGGATGCCCATGTCCTTGCCCGCCTCCGTGATCTGGAAGCTCGGGCGGCGCACGCCGTCTTCATCGACGCGTTCGTAGGAGAGGTTGTCGCTCAGGGCGGCGAGCTCCGTGAGGAGCGTCTCCATGTTGCGGGACGTCTCGGAGTCGTCGAGGCTGGCACGCAGGACGACGGGGTGGACGATCTTGGTGAAGTGGGCGCGCAGTTGTGCGGAGATGTTGGCGTCAAGCATGTTCGTGGTCCGGAGTGTGTTCTGGGAGTTCAAATAGAGAAGAGCCGCAGGCTCTTGGTTGTCGAGGTCTGCGGCTCGGGAATCATCGTTGGGTGATGAATCAGATCTTGCCGACCAGGTCGAGGGACGGCGTGAGGGTTTCAGCGCCCGGCTGCCACTTGGCGGGGCAGACCTGGCCCGGATGGGCGGCGATGTACTGGGCGGCCTTCACCTTGCGCAGGAGCTCCTGGGCGTCGCGGCCGATGCCGCCGTCGTGGTGCTCCATGATGACGATCTTGCCTTCGGGGTTCATGACGAACGTGCCGCGTTCGGCGACGCCGTCCTCTTCAATGAGGACCTCGAAGTTGCGGGAGATCTTCTGGGTCGGGTCGCCGATCATCGGGAACTGGACCTTGCCCACGGCGTTGGAGCTGGAGTGCCAGGCCTTGTGGGTGAAGTGCGTGTCGGTGGAAACCGAGTAGATTTCGACGCCGAGCTTCTTGAACTCTTCGTACTGTTCGGCGAGGTCTTCGAGTTCGGTCGGGCACACGAAGGTGAAGTCGGCCGGATAGAAGAAGACGACGGACCAGTGACCGAGGAGGTCCTTTTCCGTGAGTTCGATGAACTTGCCGTTGTGGAAGGCCTGGGCCTTGAAGGGGAGCAATTCGGTGTTGAGAAGGGACATGTTTAAACTCCTTTGTTGAAAGAGATGGGTTCTCTTTCTTGATGGGTTCATAGTAAAGCCTCTTTATCAACTTGTCAAGCCTGATGGATAAAAACTATTGCAAATGGTATCAGATTGTATCGCCGCCCTTCTGTTAGAAGGGCGCCTTCCCCAGGCCTCCAAGGGCTCCGGGGGCGGAAACGAAAAAAGCGGCCGCAGGGGCCGCTTTTTCCGTTGAATGTCGTGGGAGTGACTTAGACGTTGAAGAGGAAGTTCATCACGTCGCCGTCCTTGACGATGTAGTCCTTGCCTTCCGCACGCATGCGGCCGGCTTCCTGGGCTCCCTTCTCACCCTTGAACTCGACGAAGTCCTTGTAGGCGATCGTCTGGGCGCGGATGAAGCCGCGTTCGAAGTCGGTGTGGATCACGCCGGCGGCCTGCGGGGCGGTGTCGCCCTTGTGGATCGTCCAGGCGCGCACTTCCTTGACGCCCGCGGTGAAGTAGGTCTGCAGGCCCAGCAGGTCGTAGCCCGCGCGGATGACGCGGTCGAGACCGGCTTCGGTCATGCCCATGTCCTCGAGGAACATCGCCTTGTCCTCGTCGTCGAGTTCGGCGATCTCGGCCTCGGTCTTGGCGCAGACGGCCACGACGGGGGCGTTCTCGGTGGCGGCGTGTTCACGCACCTTGTCGAGCAGCGGATTGTTCTCGAAGCCGTCCTCCTCGACGTTGGCGACGTACATCGTCGGCTTGGCCGTGAGCAGGAAGAGCTGGCGGAGCTGGAGCTTCTCGTCGTCGGTGAGCGCGACGGAGCGCACGGGGCGGCCTTCGTTGAGGGCCGGCTGGACCTTCTCGAGGGCGAGCACGAGCTTGAGGGCCTCCTTGTCGCCGCCCTGGCGGGCCTGCTTGGAGTAGCGGTTGAGGGCCTTCTCGACCGTCTGGAGGTCGGCGAGGGCGAGCTCGGTGTTGATCACGTGGATGTCGTCGATCGGATCGACCTTGCCCGAGACGTGGATGATGTTGTCGTCGTCGAAGCAGCGCACGATGTGGGCAATGGCGTCGCACTCGCGGATGTTGGCGAGGAACTGGTTGCCGAGGCCTTCACCCTTGCTGGCGCCGGCCACGAGGCCCGCGATGTCGACGAACTCGACCGCGGCGGGGACCACGCGTTCCGGATGGACGATCTCGGCGAGGGCGTCGAGACGCGGATCGGGCACTTCGACGATGCCGACGTTGGGCTCGATCGTGCAGAACGGATAGTTCTCGGCCGCGATGCCGGCCTTGGTCAAAGCGTTGAAGATGGTTGATTTACCGACGTTGGGAAGGCCAACGATGCCGCACTTTAAACCCATGATGAATTCTCTGATGAAAAAGTGTGAGTAATCTGGAAAAAATCGAATCCCGTTATTCTAACAATCCCGCGCGGGGCTTGCCGTCGGAACGGGGGAGCGCCTGTCAGCGGCGCAGGTGCGCCGCGAGGCGCGGATCGTCGAGCTCGTGCTCGGTGAAGACCTCGATCCCCTCGGAGAGGAGCAGGGCCGTGGTGAGCCCGTCGTCGGCGGTCTTCGTGCCGCTGAAGGTCCCGTCGTAACGCAGGCCCTTCCCGCAGGAGGGGCTCTTCGACTTGAGGACCGCGGCCGTGGCGCCCGTTTCACGGGCGAGAAGGAGCGCCTTTTTCGCGCCCGAGATGAACTCGGCCGTCACGTCGGCGCCTTCGGTGTTGACGATGCGTCCCTCGCCCTTCAGGATCGTGATGCTCCTTTCGCACTGCACCTCGGAGGCCGGGCGCGGCGTCGGGAGTCCGCCGTCGGATTCGGGACACACGGAGACGGGTTCGAAGCCCATCGCCTCGAGGACGGAGCGGAGGTCGCCGGAAGTGCGTCCGTCGTAACGGCACGCCGTGTCGAGCAGGCAGCGGCTCACGAGGAGCGGCGTGCGCGACGTCTTGTCAGCGGTCTTTGCGTCGGTCTTCTTCATGGAGTCCTCCTTTCCTTTCGTTCAGGCGGCGGGAGCCACGGGGGCGGCGCCTTCCTTGGCTTCCGTCTTCTCCGTCTTCTTCTCCTCGGCGGGCTTCGGGAGCGAACCCCACTTCGAGAGCGAGCGCGTCACGCGCGTCATGTCGCCCGCGACGGCCGCGGGGACGCACTTGAGCGCGGCCTCGATGCAGCGGCCGATCGCCTCCTCGTGCTCCTTGGAGGGCGAGGAGAGGACGAAGTCGGCGACCTGCTGGGCCCAGCCGAACTTCCTGGGATGGCCGACGCCGAGGCGCAGGCGCCAGAATTCGGGCGTGGAGAGCTTCGCGGAGATGTCCTTGAGGCCGTTGTGGCCGGCGTTGCCGCCGCCCTTCTTGATCTTCATCGTGCCGGGCATCAGGTCGAGCTCGTCGTGCACGACGAGGATCTCGTCGGGGAGGATCTTGTAGTAGAGGGCGAGCGCCACGACGGCGTCGCCCGAGAGGTTCATGAAGGTCTGGGGCTTCATCACCCAGACGTCCTGGCCCTTGACCCGCACGCGGGCGACCTCGGCGTTGA
>CAJMRV010000106.1 GCA_905215795.1 uncultured bacterium
CGCGGCGAGCGCCTTGAAGCCCTCGGCGAGACCCTTGAGGTCGTTTTCGGGATAGGTGAACACGTAGAACGTGATGGCGTCGCCCTGCAGGCCGATCGCCTTGAGGCACTGCACGCGCAGGCTTTTCTCGAGCTTGGCGTCCATCGTCTCCCTGAGGGCGTCCTCGATGATCACGCCGCCGGTGCGGTCGGTGAACCCGGGGAAGAACCAGAGCTTCTTCAGGTTGAGCGTGGGATGGAGGCCCCAGACGTTGTGGGAGTCCTCGACCCAGTCCTCGGCGGAGAGGTACTCGAGGTTGAGGATGAGGCGGCGCGGGTCGGCGGAGTGTTCCGCGAGCTGGCGCTCGAGCTTTTCAGGGAGGCGGCAGCCGAACGTCTCGAAGACGAGTTCGGGCATGCGCGAGGGAGCAAGGAGCGGCGCGTCCGCCTCGAGGGCGCGTTCGAAGTCGGCCCATTCGATCACCCTCACGTCCATGCTCGTCCAGACGCGTGGATCGCGGATGTCCTTCCTGGGGAGCTCCACGAGCGTGGGCACGAGTTTCCTGAGCGTGGCCATGTCGTCGATCACCAGGGTGGCGCGCATGCCGAGCGAGGTGAAACGTCCCGCCAGGCGCCATGTGACGCCGGCATCGCCGAAGTTGTCGATCACCCTGCAGAAGATCAGGGCGCCGTTCGGGCGAAAGGGGGAGGCTTCATTGAGCGACAAGGACATCGGTCTTCACTCCTGGGAGTCGTGAGGGTTATGCACTAGGGGTTTATCCTAACGGACAATCCCCTATTCTAAAGTGTTCTCGGGGTTCGCGCAGGTTTTTTTTGCATGAGGCGTGTTCGGGGTATCCCCGCTTTTTCAGGCCTGCCGGGCATTCTCCCATTGCGACTCCCGAAAACCCCCCGGGAAGGGGTTCCGGGCGCTCCCCCGTTGATCGTGTTCAAGTCCCTGTGGGAGAAAGGGTCCGGAAGGGGGAGGGGGGCCTGTTCCAGGGTCCATTCCCCACCATGCTCTCTATCGGCGCGTCTTTCGCCACGGATTTCCTTTTGTCGGAAACGCCGTATTCGTCCGAGCCGCCGTTCAGAGGGGCGCGAATGCGGTATGGCGGTTCGAAGCCGGAAGCGCGGTCGCATGGGCGGGGTGCTCCGTGGCACGTTCGTCAGGTGCGCTCCCCGCTCCCCCGTGTTCCCTTAAAATGGAGCAGATAAGGTCGGGGAAGGGACGGCGCAGGACGCCGGGTCCGCACGCCTCCGGCCGCCAGCCCCGCGTCCGCCGGGCCGTCGGACTTCGGCGCCTGCGGGACGGACACGGGGGATGAAAGGAACGAACACGCATGAGCAAGTCCAACGAGAAGGTCAATGAAAAAGCCGGCGCCACGGAGGTGGAGCCGGGGACGGCCGCGGCTCCATCCGGTCCCGCAGCCGCCGCTGAAACTGCTCCTTCCGCTCCGGCCCCCGCCGGCGTGGAGGACGTCGCCGGGCTCGTCGCCCCGGGCGACCCCTTCGTGGGTCCGGGTCCCGCCGAGCCGGTGCCGCGTTTCGACGCCGCCTTCCATCTCTCCACGCTCCCGAACCTGCCCGGGTGCTACCGCTATTTCGACGCGGACGGCCAGTGCCTCTACGTGGGCAAGGCCCGCGACCTCAAGAAGCGCGTGAGCCAGTACTTCCAGAAAAACGACCTCTCGCCGCGCATCCGGATCATGGTTTCGCAGATCGCCCGGATGGAGACGACGGTGACGCGCTCCGAGGCGGAGGCGCTCCTCCTTGAGAACAACCTCATCAAGACGCTCAACCCGAAGTACAACATCCTCTTCAGGGACGACAAGAGCTATCCCTACGTGAAGCTCGGCGCCGAGACGTTCCCGCGTCTGAGCTACTACCGGGGCACCGTCGACAAGGAGTCCCGCTACTTCGGGCCTTATCCGAACTCGGGCGCCGTTCGCGAGGCGATCCAGATCATGCAGAAGGTCTTCGGGCTGAGGACCTGCGAGAACGCCGTCTTCGCCCATCGGCGCCGTCCGTGCCTCCTGGGGCAGATCGGGCGCTGCTCCGCGCCCTGCGTGGGACGGATCACCGTCGAGGAGTACCGCCGCGACATCGAGCGCGCCGAACGCTTCCTCGAGGGGAGGACGGGCGAACTCATCGCCGCCTATGAGAAGAACATGTGGGAGGCGAGCGGGAAGTGGGCCTTCGAGGAGGCCGCCAAGTGGCGCGACCGCATCGCCGCACTCTCGACGATCCAGCACCAGCAGACCATGGAGACGACGGGCGGGGACACCGACGCCGACGTCGTGGCGGTGCTCGTCGACCAGGGCGTCGTGTGCGTGAACATCGCCATGGTCCGCGGCGGACGCCATCTCGGCGACCGCGCGCTCTTCCCCGAGATGAGGAGCCGCGAGGACGGCGCCGTCCCCGAGGAGCCCGAGGTGATCGAGGCGTTCCTCGCCCAGCACTACGCCGACCTGCCCGCGCCCGACGAACTCATCCTCAACGTCTCGACGATCACGGACCCGATGCTCCGGCGCGCCTTCCAGACGAACGCGCAGGACCTGATGCGCGAGTTGACGGGCCGCTCCGTGCGCGTGACCCTCGACCCGAGGGAGCGCCGCCGGCACTGGCTCGAACTCTGCCGCCAGGGCGCTGAACTCGCGCTCGCAAGGCGCCTCTCCGAATCGGGCACGCAGAGGACGCGCCTCCGCGAACTCCTCGACGCGCTCGGCTGGGAGGCCCCCGACGACGACCTCGACCGCGTCCGGATCGAATGCTTCGACATCTCGCACACGGCGGGCGAGGCCACACAGGCCTCCTGCGTCGTCTTCGCCGAGACGAAGATGCAGAGCAAGCTCTACCGGCGCTTCAACATCACCGGGGTGGAGCCCGGGGACGACTACGCCGCCATGCGCCAGGTCCTCGAGCGCCGCTACCGTCCGCACTCGCGGGGCGAGGCGGAGCTCCCCACGATCGTGCTCGTCGACGGCGGCAAGGGCCAGGTCGAAATGGCGCGCGAGGTCTTCGAGGAACTCGGCTTGGACACCTCCGTGATCGTGGGCGTCGCCAAGGGCGAGGGCCGCCGCGTGGGTCTCGAGAGCCTCATCTTCCCGAAGGTCGACGGCGTGCGCCGCGAGCCCCTCGTCCTCGGCATGCGCTCGCGCGCCCTGATGCTCATCGCCGAGATCCGCGACGAGGCCCACCGCTTCGCCATCACCGGGATGCGCGCCAAACGCGCCCGCACGCGCCAGGTCTCCCGCCTCGAGGACCTCGAGGGGATCGGACCGAAGCGCCGCGCGCGGCTCCTCACCCATTTCGGCGGCGTCAAGCAGCTCCGGAACGCCTCCGTCGAGGACATCGCGCGCGTGGACGGAATCTCCGAGACGCTCGCCCGTCGCATCTACGCCGAACTCCATCAGTAAGGCCGCGCACGTGCGCGCGTGAGCCCCCTCGCCGCCTCTCCCCGAGTGGGCGAGGGGCTATAATGACCCACATCCCAACGCCGGACGAAGGCCGCCGCAACGGACCCGGATGAGGTCCCCGCCGGACGGAACCCCCGGCTCGAACGAACCCGCACAACCCTGCCAATGCCGAAATTAAAGCCCCCCTTCAAGGTGAACGTGCCCATGGTCCTCACCTGGTGCCGCATCGCCATGATCCCGCTCGTGATCGGGATCTTCTACATCCCCGAGTCGGTTCTGTCCGCGCATCTCGTCAACGTCCTCGCCGCCGTCATGTTCTGCGTGGCGAGCGCCACGGACGCACTGGACGGCTACCTCGCGAGACGCTACCAGGGGTGGGCCACCCGCATGGGCGCCTTCCTCGACCCGGTCGCCGACAAGCTCCTCGTCTCGACGGCGCTCGTCGCGCTCGTCTGGCTCGGACGCCTCGACGCGATCCTCGCCGTGATCATCATCGGGCGCGAGATCACCGTCTCGGCGCTGCGTGAATGGATGGCCAAGATCGGCGAGAGCGGCCTGGTGAAGGTGAACTGGTTCGGCAAGATCAAGACGATCGCCCAGATGACCGCGATCCCCTGCCTTCTCTGGTGGGATCCCGTGCACGTCTCCACGCGCCTCTTCGAGGGGACCGTCGACGTCGCCTTCGTGGGCCTCGTGCTGATCGTCATCGCCGCCGTCCTCACGATCTACTCGATGGCCGTCTACATGTACGCCTCGAGGAAGGCCTTCGACGACCCGATGGTCGAGGACTGAGGCGGCCGCTTCCTCCGGCGCGCGTCCGGTCCGCCGGGCCGGCGCCGGGTTCCAACCCAACCACGCACCCATCGGAGACCCGGATGAGCACCCAGAGCGACATCAACTTCGCGAACCTTCCCCCCGTCCTGCAGCGGCTGCTGCGCTGGATGAACGTCCCCCTTGAACAAAGGACGCGCGGCGACCTCATCTTCCCCTTTGTCTCCGAACTCGCCGCCGAGTTCACGCGCCTCGGCGCGCGCGACGTCGAGATCACCCCGCACGGGGCGCTCTTCGCGACGATCCCCGCCACGGGCGGCTGCGGGGAGGGGCCCAAGCTCGGATTCCTCGCCTCCTTCGGCGACTTCGTCGACGATCGTCCGCACCTGCCGGGCTGGCGCCTCGTCACCTTCCACGGTGGCGACATCGTCGTCAACCGCGAGAAGGACGTCATCCTCAACATGAGCCGGTACCCCGAGCTCGCCCGCGGCCTCGGCCACGACTTCCTCGTCTCCGACGGCGCCGCGCCGCTCGACCTCAAGCACCGGATCCTCGAGCACCATCACCGCCACCCCGAACACCCCCACACCGAGATCCGCCTCGCGGTGACGCCCGAATCGCTCATCAGCCATGGCGAGAAGTTCTTCGACCTCGAACGCTTCGGGGCGGACTACGCCTACGAATTGACGGCCCCCGGCTACGGCCACGTCGTCACCGAATGCTTCAACGCCGCCCGCGCCGTCGTCACGATCCGCGGCCGCGACTGCTTCCCCGGGGCCGCCAAGGGCCGCATGCTCAACGCGATCCGCCTCATGAGGCACTTCCTTGAGGACATGCCCCGCGACGAGACCCCTGAACGCACCGAGGACCAGGAGGGCTTCTTCCACGTCGCCCACATCGAGGGCTCGGTCGCCATGGCGCGCGCCCTCATCCTGATCCGCGACTTCGGCTTCGACTCCTTCGAGGTGAGGAAGTCCCAGCTCACCGCCATGAGCCAGGACTTCGAGAAGTACGGACGCGGGACCTGCACGGTCGACATCATCGACGAGTACGAGAACATGGGCCGGATCATGAGCCGCTCCTCGCGCGTCGTCAAGGAGGCCATGCACGCCTGCCGCGCCAAGGGGATCTCCCCGGAGGCGGTCTCCGTGAGGGGCACGATGGACGGTGCGAGGCTCACCTCGCGCGGACTCCCCTGTCCGGGCCTCTTCACCGGGGCGCAGTTCATCGAGGAGGGGCCCCTCTTCGAGGTGCTCCCCACGACGAGCCTCGACAAGGCCCAGAGCGTCGTCCTCGAGATCGTTCGCACCTCGGCCAATCTGAAGAGCCTCGCCTGAGGCCCGCGGGACATTCCCGCGCCCTGCATCAAGGAACGCTGCAACCCGTCCCGGCGCCGCCGGGTACGGGTTTTCTCTCATTCTCAGACGCGGTTAAGGAAGGTTTTATAGATTCCCCACACGGACGGCGTCCCGCCGCCGCGCCTTGCGCGCAACCTGAAAAATGGGACGCCCCGGACCCAGGAACAGCGTCCGGCCGCCCACCAGGCGCCCCGGCCTCCATAGACGGCGCAGAACCGTCGGGGGCGCCGTGCCGCCGGACTTCACATCAAGGACCTTGCAATGACCCGAGCCTCCGCCATCTCCCGACTCCTCCCCGCCGTCTTCGCCGCCGCCTTCGCCGTCAACGCCCATGCGTTCCCGGCCGACATGAGCATGGACATGATGCAGGCGCACCAGGGGATGAACCCCCTCGAGCTCGTCGCCACGCAGACGCCCGAGCCGCCCACGTTCGACCTCGAACAAGTGAAGGAACAGGCCGCCAAGGGCGTTCCGATCGCCCAGTTCGCGCTCGGCGAGGCCTATG
>CAJMRV010000107.1 GCA_905215795.1 uncultured bacterium
CGGCCGCACTCAACTTGGTATTTGTTTTAATGTCCAAGTTTTGGGGTCCAGATCAAATGGAGACGGGCGTGTTTTTTCATTTCCACTTGGCAGGACACCGGAGGGATTCATCACCCCAGCACGGTGAGTCCGGCCGAAGGCGCGGAAAAGACCTTCCTCAGGGCCTCGTTGAGCCCGGCCAGCGTGACGCGGTCATACAGGGCTCCCGCATCGACGAACCCCTCGACCACTCCGAAGCCGCGCGTGACGGCCTTGGCGAGTCGTTCATGGAGGGCGATCGGATCCTGGAGGTCCACCTTGTGCAAGGCCCTCGCGGGGAGCACCAGGCGCTCAAGGGTCTCCTCGTCGACACCCTCGGCGGCGAGGCTGTCGGCCGTGCCGTGGAAGGCGTACATGAGCGCTTCGGCGTCCTCGCGGCGCGTGGCCGAGGTCATCATGAAGAGGCCGAAGCCCTCGGGCTGGCTCTGCACCGAGAAGTAGCAGTCCGGGCTGTAAGCGAGCCCGGCGCGTTCGCGCACCTCCACGCGGAGGTGTTCGTTGACGGCGAGTGCGGCGAGATCGATGTAGAGGCGGTCCATCCCGACGACGCGGCGGAACCCCGAGACGGGGGCGTCGACGTGCCAGGCGGCCGTCACGTCGGCCTGTCCGTAACCCTCGGAGTCGCAGTAGAGGACCTTGGCCTTCCCTAAGGGGAAGACGTCCTTGACGGGCTTTTCAGGCGGAACGAGTGCGCCGAGCACGGGAAGGCCCGCCACGCGGCGTGCGAGAATCATGCGCACCTCGTCGAACGAGGCGGGGTCGATGTCGCCGGTGACGACGAGCGTGCCCGCACCGACGAGGCGCGTGCGGCGCACCACCTCTTCGAGCAGTTCGTTGGGCCTCGCCTCGAGGTCGCCCGTGAGCAGGAACTTCGTCCTGGCGGAGGCACCCGTGAAGAAAGGCATCTTCTCGCTCGCCGAGAGCGTGGAGATCTCGAGTCTGCGTGCGTCCTCGTCCTCCTTGAGGAGGCTCATGGTCCTCACGCGCGCCGCCTCGCTGATGCCGGTCTCGCGCCAGGCCGTCTCGAAGACGTCGAGTGCGAGGGCGAGCTTGCGCACAGGGGCCTCCACCGTGATGCGGCGGGTGTGCTCCCCGATCGTCACGTCGAAACCCACGCCCGCGTCGAAGACGGCGTCCTGGGTCTCGCCCGCGGTGAGGCGTCCGAGACCACCCTTCGTGGCGACCATGTCGGCGAGCCTCAGGGTGAGCACGGTCTCCTCGTCGAAGTCGCGAAGACCACCCTCCTGGACCCAGGTGAGACGCACGCGCTTCCTGTCCGAAGGCGCGCGGGCCACCCAGAGGCGGGCGTTGTTGGGAAGGGAGGCCTCGAAAAGCGGCGCTTCGAGCCCCTTGAGGTCGTGGCGGGTCCAGCAGTCCGCCGGCACCTCGCCCTCGACGGGGTCGGCATAGGGGAAGAGGACCGAGGATTCAACGTCATCGGCCTCTTCGGCATCGTCAACGGATGCCGCACCCGCGGCGTCCGTGGAACCGGAAGCAGCGGCGTCGGAGGCTTCTCCGCCCCACCAGATGCGTTTGAGTTCCTCGGTCTCCATCTTCCCCGGCGTGGCCAGGCCCAGACGTTCCACGCCCGAGGAGAGCATTTCATGGAGCGCGCGGTTGACGCGCTCAAGCGTGAGCGTGTCCGAAAGGGCCACGAACCGTTCGAGGTCCTCGAAGGGGCTCGTCAGGACGCGGTCGTTGTTGAGGCCGTCGACCATGCGCTGGGCGTGGTCGTAGCTCTCCATGTTCACGTATTCGGTCAGGTTCGTCTCGAGGAACTCGACGGCGGCGCGCTTCGCCTCGCCGAGCTCGCGCATCGTGATCCCCTCGCGGCGGATGCGGCGCAGCCACGTGGAGAGCGCCTCGAGGGCCTCGCGTTCGTGTTCGAAGTCGGTCTCCACGGCGAGGGTGGCGTTGGGGGTGTAGCCCCTCAGCCATTCGTCATCGAAGGTGGCCGCGCTCCAGAGATGCGGGCGTTCGTCGCTCATCTTGTCGAGCTGCTTCTCGAGCGCGATCCTCACGAGCATGTTGACGACGTCGTCGGCCTCGTTGGCGAGCGTGTCGGGACGCCAGCAGGCCGGATGGAGCACCGAGTAGGTGATCCCCGAGCGGGTGCCGGGGCGCTTCTGCACGATGGCGTCGCGGCCCGGCGCGGGTTCCGCGCCGAAGTCCGTCACCCAGGGGAGTTCGCCCCCGGCGGGGAGCGTGCCGAATTCAGCGCGAACGACCTCCATGAGTTCGTCACCGTCGACGTCGCCCACGGCGACGAGGATCATGCGTTCGGGGTGGTACCACTTCCTGTAGAAGGCGCGCAGGGTCTCCACCGAGGAGCCCTCCACCGTCTCCTCCTCGCCGATCACGTTGGTGGCGCGCACCGAGGCGGGATAAAGGAAGCGGAGCCACTCGTCGTCGAGCTTCGCGTCGAGGTCGGAGCCCTCGCGGTGCTCCTGGAGGATCACGGCCTTCTCCTTGGCCACCTCGTCCTCATCGAACATGACGTCGCCCGCCATGTCGCGCAGGACCGCCACGCCCGTCTCGAGCGACTCGCGGTCGTTGAACGTGTGGATCTGGTAGACGGTCTCGGAGATGTCGGTGTAGGCGTTCACGTCGTCGACGGGGTCGAGTCCCTGGCGCTGGAGCATCGGGATGAGGTGCCCGGCCGGGAAACGGCGCGTGCCGTCGAAGGCCACGTGCTCGATGATGTGGGCGAAGCCCGCCTCGCCGGGGCCCTCCATGAAGGCGCCCGCCTGGACGTCGAGGAAGAGCGCGACGCGTCCCGCGGGACGTTCGTTTTTCATGAAGACGACGCGCACGCCGTTGGGAAGGCGCTCGAAGCGCAGCGACGGGAGCGGACGCATGTCGGTCCTCTCCTGGGGCCAGAGGCCGTCGAACCAGGCGGGACCGGGAGCGACGGGACGGGTCCCGGGGCGCAGTGCGGGGGCGGCGGGACGCTCCTCGGAGCGTCCTTCGGGCTGGAGGTTGTCTTGGGTGACGTGGGTCATTGAGGGATGGTGGATCCGTTGAACTCGTGGTGTCTTGTTTTTCTCTGCGGGTGCGCGGCCCGGCGGCCGGCGTCCGTCGTCCCCGGGGCCTTCGCTCCGTGCGGACGAACCTCAAAGGATACGCCAAAACGGGGCGTCCCGCCCCTTATAATACGGGGAATCGTCGCCGCCCCGAGGGGGCCGGGCGACCCCGAATGAACGCCGAATGAAACAAGAAGGAAGGACAAGAGGATGGACATCGTCAAGGACAACCGAATGTACATGCAGATCGCGCTCCTCACGGCGCAGCGCAGCTATGCGCGCCGCCTCAAGGTGGGCTGCGTGATCGTCAAGAACCACTCGATCATCTCGTTCGGGTGGAACGGCATGCCCACGGGCTATCCCAACGAGTGCGAGGAGATGATCGACGGGAAGTGGGTGACGCGAGCCGAAGTGCAGCACGCCGAACTCAACGCGATCGCCAAGCTCGCCGAGAACGGCTACTCGAGCAAGGGCGCCTCGATCTTCATCAGCCACTCCCCGTGCATCCACTGCGCGCTCCTGATCCAGAAGTGCGGCATCACGGACGTGTACTTCCACAAGCTCTACCGCAGCGACGAGGGGATCAACTTCCTCAAGAACGCCGGGGTGAACGTCACCCAGCTCACCGACATCCCCGAACCCGTCTTCGAGTGACGGGCCTCCCCCGACGGATGCGAACATGACGACGACCGCGCCGGCCCCCTGCCGACGCGGTCCTTTCGTTTCCGGAGGCGTCCTTCACGCCGACTTTGTCAATCCTTTGTTGAATTCGTTTCGAGATGCAAAAGCGGGAGGGGAAACCCGAAGGCCTCGGGTTATCATGACCTCAAGACCGGACGGCGCCCGAGGCGCCTCATCCCGGAATCCGCCGCTCCGAACGGTCCGGGCGGAGGCCCCGGGCGCCGCCCCGTTCGCCGCTCGAAAGATCCACGCGGCGGACGATCCCTTTTGGAAATCACGAAAACAACATTCGGCCGGCCTCCCCGATCGGAGGAACGGCCCAGGAGATGATCAAACATGTTCTTCACCCACTTCCTCATGATGGGCTCCTTCTTCCTGATGCTCCTCGTCGCCTTCGCCGTCGCCGGCGTGCTGATCGGCCTGCAGCGCGGCCTCTCGTGCCGCTGGATGCTCGGCGTGATCGCCCTCTCGGTGCTCGGCCTCTGGAGCCTGCTCTTCTCACTCGCCGCCATCGCGGTGGCCTGCCTCGCCCCGGTCGACAAGAAGCGCGCCGGCGGCTCCGAGTGCTGCGCGTGCTCGTGCTCCCGCAAGTCCGATGACGAATGCACCTGCAAGTGCAAGGCCGGTGAATGCGCCGACAAGTGCGCTGACGAGTGCGCTGACAAGTGCGCCGTGAAGGCGACTGCGAAGCCCGCCTCCGAGGACCGCTACGACGAGATCGAACGCCTCTTCCGCTTGAAGGAGACCGGTGCGCTCACCGAAGCCGAGTTCACCCATGAGAAGCGCCGCATCCTCGGCATCCCCGCCGACGAGGCCGCTCCCGCCGCCGAGTGCCCGAAGGACGCCGCGTGCGCCGCTCCGAGCGTCGCCGAGGAACTCGCCGAACGCAAGGGAAAACGGACTCCGTCCGCCGCGCAGGATGACTCCTGACTCCAGAGCACGCGGAACGGAGCCCCACAAGGATTGATCCTCAAAGGGGAGCGTCCGGGCGCTTCCTCGAAAAAATCCCGGAACCCTTCATTGAAAAGCATCACGCCCCGGCTCCCACATCAGAGAGCCGGGGCGTCCTGCATTCAGGGTCCCTCACCGTCCGGCGTCCGGACGGAGAGCTGAATCATCTCAGAGGCCGTAGCCGCCGATCCTCGGGGGCTGGCCCTCGAAGGCCTCCTTCCTCTTGATCACGAGGCCGATCAGGTCGTCGAGCTCGTCGATCTCGCGCACGATCTCCTCGACCGTGCCGGGGTCGGCCTCGATCTCCTCGAGGTACTCGATCTCACCCTCCATGTTGTTGCGTCGGTTGGCGAGCGATTCGAGCGTCTTCTCGAAGTCCTCGTCGGTGAGCGCCTCAAGCGGCGCGTCGAGCACGCGCATGGGTTCGCGAGCGGGCGCGGCGCCGGCGGCATGGGAGGGATGGACGACCGAGGGGACGTCCGGGGCCGGATCGAAGACGGGGACCGAGGCGAGCGGATCCGGAGTTCCATGACCCTGGGTGGCCCAGCCCGGCGCGGGCGTGCGGATCATCCCCTCGATGGGATCCTCCTCATCCTCAACATCCTCGGAAGTAGGCGTCCCTGCAGCAGGGCCGCCCGTGGCGAGGCCCACGAGCGAGGAGAGGCGCGAATTCATCTCCGCGTCGGCGAAGACAGGCGGCATCTCGCCCGGCGCGGGCTCGATCGAGAGGATGTCGAAGGGGGGACGGCCATCGTCGACGGCCTCGCTGAAGCGGCCGGAGGACTCTTCCGCGGGTTCCTCGAAGGCGGCGCCGGAATCGGTTCCGGACTTGGTTTCAGGCTCGGGTTCGGGGTCGAAAGCGTAGGCCGTCGGCACGGAACGCAGGATTGGTTCGACGGGCGTCGCGGCCGGGGAAGCGGCGGACGCGGCCATGGCAACGACAGGTGCGGCGACGGGGGCGACGACGGGATCAACAGCGGGAGCGGCACCGCTCACCGCGTCCACGGACACGCGTGCTTCCTCCACGCTGCAGGCCTGCACCGAAGTGGCGGCGTCGGCGGATTTTGTCCGGGAGGAGCTCTCCGGGGTCGGGCTCAAAACGAGCGTCATCTCGACGGTTCCCAGGATGAGGGGACCGCCCGAAGCGGAGAGCGTCAGGCGCTCCCCGGTCTCGCAGTTCTCAAGTTCGACGGAGCCCGTGGGCAGGATCACTCGGAATTTGGCCATGGCCTTGTACCTCTGTACCTTTGTACTCTTCTTGTCGGTTCGGGGATTCCGCCCCGTTCCCCCTCTCGGAGAACGCAGGCGGCGCGTCCCCCGTGGGGACGCCTG
>CAJMRV010000108.1 GCA_905215795.1 uncultured bacterium
GTGTCCCTGTCGGAGAGGTCGTTGTCGTGGAAGAGCTGGCTCAGTCGTTCGAGCAGCCCCCTCGGAGTTTGTTGGGAAGGGTCTGAAGCAGTCGGCATATAACCTTGTTTGAGTCTTGGAATCCCTATAGCTTACAACAAGCGGCGGAGACGGGAGGCGCCTCCGCCGCACGGGATGCGCGGCGGTCAGTCGGCGTCCTGATAGGGGTCGGGGCAGTGAAGCGAGGCCATCACCTTCTTTTCGATCGCCTCCATCTCCTCGGCCTCCTCGTCGGTCTCGTGGTCGTAGCCGTGCGCATGGAGCGTGGCGTGCACGAGCATGTGGGCGAGGTGATGGTAGTAGACCTTTCGCTGTTCGCGGGCCTGGCGCTCGACGACGGGGATGCAGATCACCACGTCGGCCTCGACCTCGGGTTCGGTCGTGTACGGGAACGTGAGGACGTTCGTTGCGTAGTCCTTGTGGCGGTAGGTCGAGTTGAGCTCGTAGCCCTCGTCGGTGTCGACGAAGCGCACGGCGAGCGTCGTCGGACGCATCGCGGCGGCCTTCACCCAGCGGCGGATCGTGGAGTCGGCGGGCATCCGAATCGGGCCCTCGTAGGCGCGCTGCACGGAGAGGTGCACGGGCACCGGTTTCTTTTCACTCATTTTTTCATTCCATCCTGGAGTCGTTCCGGCGGGCCTGCTGCTCCGCCTTTTCCGCCGCCTTCTTCGCCTCGAGGCGTTCGTCCTCGCGGGCGTAGGCCTGGACGATCTTGGCGACGAGCGGGTGGCGCACGACGTCGCCCGCGTTGAAGTGGGTCATGGAGATGCCCGGGACCCCCTCGAGGATCCTCGTGGCCTGCTTGAGGCCGGAGGCGACGCCGCGCGGGAGGTCGATCTGGGTCACGTCGCCCGTGATGACCGCCTTGGTGCCGAAGCCGATGCGGGTGAGGAACATCTTCATCTGTTCGTTGGTGGTGTTCTGGGCCTCGTCGAGGATCACGAACGCGTTGTTGAGCGTGCGCCCGCGCATGTAGGCGAGCGGCGCGATCTCGATCGACTGGCGCTCCATGAGGCGCTGGGACTTCTCGAAGCCCATCAGGTCGAAGAGCGCGTCGTAGAGCGGCCTCAGGTAGGGGTCCACCTTCTGGGAGAGGTCCCCGGGGAGGAAGCCCAGGCGTTCGCCCGCCTCGACGGCCGGGCGCGTGAGCACGATGCGCTCGACGGTGCCGCGTTCGAAGGCGTCCACGGCGCAGGCGACGGCCAGATAGGTCTTGCCGGTGCCGGCGGGGCCCACGCCGAAGTTGATGTCGTTCGAGAGGATGTTCTTCAGGTAGGCGCGCTGGTTGGGCGTGCGTCCCTGGAGGTCGCGGCGGCGCGTCTTCAGGTCGACCTTGTCGGCGAACTCCTCGGGCGTGACGTCGCGGAACTCGTCGTCCCCGCCAACGAAGTGGAACTGGACCTGGTCGGTGGTGAGCGGCGCGCCTTGTTCGCGGGCCGTCTCGAGCAGGTGCGCGAGGGCCGAGACCGTGCGCCGGGAGGCGTGCTTCTCGCCCTTGACGAGGAAACGGTTTCCGCGCCGGGAGATCGACACGCCCAGGGCGATTTCGATCTGGCGCAGGTTTTCATCGAGCGGACCGCACAGGTAGGACAACTCCAGGTTGCCCGCGTCCGCGGTGAAGCTCATAACGGGTTCTTTCATATCTCTCGCTGTTGAATCGTGAAAAACCGCCGTTCCAATGCATGAACGGCAGACCACATCACTATTGTAGTCTGCCGTTTGGCGTTGAACGTCAATCGCGGATCAATTCCCCGCCCAGCGAATGGGCGTAGACGTCGGTGATCCGCACGTCGACCATCTTGTCGATGAGGTCCTCGGGACCCGTGAAGTTGACGATGCGGTTGTTGTCGGTGCGGGCCATGAGCTGGTCGTCGCCGCGCTTGCTCCTGCCGAGCACGAGCACGCGCTGGCGGGTTCCGCGCATCGACTCGCTGATCGCCTGGGCGTTCGCGTCGATGGCGGCCTGCAGGCGCTGGAGCCGGGCGATCTTCACCTCATGGGGCGTGTCGTCGGGGAGCCTCGCGGCGGGCGTGCCCGGGCGCGGGCTGTAGACGAACGAGAAGCTCGCGTCGAAGCCGACCTCGGCGATCAGCTGCATGGTCTCCTCGAAGTCCTCCTCGGTCTCGCCCGGGAAGCCCACGATGAAGTCGGTGGCGATGGCGATGTCGGGGCGCACGGCGCGCAGGCGGCGCACGATGCTCTTGTACTCGAGCGCCGTGTAGCCGCGCTTCATGGCGGCGAGCACGCGGTCCGAGCCGGCCTGCACCGGAAGGTGCACGTGGCTCACGAGCTTCTTGTTGGTGGCGTAGGCGTCGATCAGGCGCTGCGTGAATTCACGCGGATGGCTCGTCGTGTAGCGGATGCGTTCGATCCCCTCGATCTCGGCGACGTAGTCGAGAAGGAGCGCGAAGTCGGCCGTGGAGCCGTCCGGGGCGAGGCCGCGGTAGGCATTGACGTTCTGTCCGAGGAGGGTCACCTCCTTGACGCCCTGGTCGGCGAGCTGGGCCACCTCGACGAGCACGTCGACGAGCGGGCGCGAGATCTCCTCGCCGCGGGTGTAGGGGACCACGCAGTACGTGCAGTACTTCGAGCAGCCCTCCATGATCGAGACGAAGGCGCTCGCCCCCTGGGCGCGCGGCGCCGGGCGGTGGTCGAACTTCTCGATCTCGGGGAAGCTCACGTCGACCTGCGCACGGCCGCTCTCGATGCGGCGGTCGAGCAGTTCGGGCAGGCGGTGGAGCGTCTGCGGGCCGAAGACGACGTCGACGACGGGCGCGCGGCGCACCACGTTCTCGCCCTCCTGGCTCGCCACGCAGCCGCCCACGGCGACGAGGAGCCCGGGATGGTTCTTCTTGAGTTCACGGAAGCGTCCCAGGTCCGAGAAGGTCTTTTCCTGGGCCTTCTCGCGGATCGAGCAGGTGTTCATGACGATGAGGTCGGCCTCCTCGATGTTCTCGGTGACCTCGTAGCCGCGCTCCTTGTGAAGGAGGTCGGCGATTCGCGACGTGTCGTAGTCGTTCATTTGGCAGCCGAAGCTGCGCAGGTAGAGTTTCTTCGCTTGCACGGTTTATATCCGGTGACGATGAATGTGGATGGAGCGGCGCGCACGGCGCCCATAGTAAAAAAGCCTCGTGCTTCAGTTGAAGACGAGGCTTTCAGGAATTCTGGTGGCGCATCACGGACTCGAACCGCGGACACAAGGATTATGATTCCTCTGCTCTAACCGACTGAGCTAATGCGCCGTAGGAGACGAATTATCACCAAACCCCGGGGTGGTGTCAATGCGTTGTTACAAATTTTTACATTTTCATCTTCGAGGGCGTTTCCCGGAGGGCCCAGAAGTGGTCCGTGGGGCCGTGTCCGGAGCCCACGGAGAGCGCGTCGGCATGACGGATCGCCTCGGTCAGGTAGGCCTTGGCGCGTTCGACCGCCTCGGGCACGGAGGCCGAGACAGGCAGGTACGCGGCGATCGCCGAGGAGAGCGTGCAGCCCGTGCCGTGGGTGTTCTTCGTCATGATGCGGGGCGCGTCGAAGAGATGGCGCTCGTTCCTGCCCAGAAGCAGGTCGGGGGCGTTCTCCGAGTCGAGGTGCCCGCCCTTGAGGAGCACCCAGGCGTCCCCGGAGGACATCATCGAGAGGAGTTCACGCGCGGCGGCCTCGAACCCGGCGAGGTCGATCCCGTCGGAGGGGCGTCCCAGGAGGGCCGTCGCCTCGGGCAGGTTCGGCGTGAGCACGTTGGCGAGCGGGAGCATGCGCTCCTTGAGCCGTTCCGTGGCCTCCACCTCAAGGAGGCGGTCGCCGCTCTTGGCGATCATCACCGGGTCGAGGACGACCCAGCGGGGACGATAGCGTTCGAGCGCGTCGGCGACGACGTCGACGAGCCCGGCGGTGCCGAGCATGCCGATCTTGACGGCGTCGATTTCGACGTCCGCCCAGAGCGTGTCGATCTGTTCGCGCACGAAGCCGAGGTCCACCGGAAGGACGCCCGTGACGGCGCGGGTGTTCTGCGCGGTGAGCGCGGTCACGACGCCGCAGGCGAACGCGCCGCAGGCGCTCATCGCCTTCACGTCGGCGAGCACGCCGGCGCCGCCCGAGGGGTCGACCCCCGCGATGGTCACGACGTTCGGGATTCGCGCTTGATCGATGCCTTCCATAGGTCCTCCAAGACTTCCATGATGCGGGCGGTGGCGCCCGAGTATTCGTGGGCGAAGGCGCGCGCACGGCGGGCGGCCTCCTCGTGTGCGGCCGGGTCGGCCGTCCAGCGGGCGAGCTCGTCGAAGGCCGCGGGCACGTCCTTGACGCGCACCATGGCACCGGCGGCGGTGCCCGCCTCGATGATCGCCTCGAAGTTGTAGATCGAGGGGCCCACGACGACCGGGCTGCCGGCCATGGCGGGCTCGATGACGTTCTGCGAGCCGAAGTCCCCGAAGCTCCCGCCCATGACGGTCGAGTCCGAAAGGGCGCAGTAAAAGCTCATCTCGCCCATCGAGTCGCCGAGCACCACGTCGGTGTCGGGACGGATGTCGGAGGGCTCGCGGAGGGTGCTCCTCCTCTGGACCTTCAGGCCCGCGCCCTCGAGCACGGAGAAGACCTCGTCGAAACGCTGCGGATGACGCGGGACGACCCAGTAGAGGGGCTTGCCGAGGCGCGGCGCATTTTCAGCGAGGTGCGGGGCGATCATCGCCTCCTCGCCCTTGCGGGTCGAGGCGAAGAGCACGCACGGGCGGCCGATGGCCTCGCGCCAGACCTGGGCGAGCGCCTGCTGGGAGGCGTTCGGGGTGATGTCGAACTTAAGGCTGCCGATCCTCCTGACGTCGGTGCCGCCGAGGCGCTCGAGCCTCTCCTTGTCCGCTTCGGACTGGGCGAGGATCACGGAGAAGCTCTCGAAGGCGGGCTTCATCACGTCGATGTACTTCTCGGCCTTCTTCATCGACTTCTCGCTTTCGCGGGCGTTGGCGAGCACCATGGGGATCCCGAGGCGGGAGGCCTCCATGAGCAGGTTCGGCCAGACCTCGGTTTCCATGATCACGCCGAGCGTGGGACGGGTCTGACGGAAGAACTTCTCGACGGCGTAGGGCGCGTCGTAGGGGAGATAGCACTGCTGGATGCGGCCCGGGGCCATCTTGACGAGCTTCTCGCCCGCCTCGCGGCCCGTCGGGGTCATGTGCGTGAGGAGGACGTCGCAGTCCTCCCAGCGGCGCAGGATCTCCGCGATCAGCGGACGCGCGGCGTTGGTCTCTCCGACGGAGACGGCGTGGATCCAGACGCGGGGCTTCTCGGTGCGGCGCGGGAACGTCGTCCAGGCGAAGCGTTCGTTCCAGAAGCGGCGGTAGGCCGGCTGGCGGCGCGAACGCCACATCAGGTAGAGGCTCGCCAGGGGCAGTGCGACGACCGTGATCGCACGATACATCTTCGGACTGATTCTCACGGTTGTGCTCCTTGTTCGTATTCGGCAAGAACGGTTTCAAAACTCCGCCACACGGCCTCGACGGAGGGCTTCTCCCCGAGGCTCCTCACCGGGCCCTCGCCGACGAGCGAGAGGCGGTCGGTGGGCGTCGAGACGAAGATCCCGACGCTCGGACGGCCCAGGGCGGCGCCCAGATGGGTGAGGCCGGTGTCGACGCCGAGCACGGCGTCCGCCCCGGCGATCAAACGGCCGGTGGCGAGCAGCCCCGTCCTCGGGGCCACGACGGCGCCTTCAATCCGGGAGGCGACCGATTCGGAGCGTCGGCGCTCCGTCTCGCTCCCCCAGAAGAGGACCGAGCGGCGTCCGGTTTCATTGAGGCGGCGGCCGATCTCGACCCAGTCCTCCTCGGGCCAGAGCTTGCTGTCGCGGCTCGTGTTGATG
The DNA here is from genome assembly GCA_905215795.1 of uncultured bacterium. Lineage (GTDB taxonomy): Bacteria > Pseudomonadota > Gammaproteobacteria > Burkholderiales > Burkholderiaceae_F > Sutterella. The sequence goes on from CAJMRV010000108.1 coordinate 5,888, forward strand.
CAGAGCGCGGCGTAGGGCTCCGTCATCTCGACGGACGGGGGTTCGGAGATCGAAAGCCCGTAGTGTACCCGTTCGAG
>CAJMRV010000109.1 GCA_905215795.1 uncultured bacterium
AAGGGACCGGACTTGACGACGCGATCGATCTCGACGAGGCTCGCGAGGAGTTCGCGCATGCGGTCGAGCGGGACGGCGTTGGGGCCGTCGCTCTTGGCGCAGGCGGGATTGGGATGGGTCTCCATGAAGAGGCCCGCCACACCCGTGGCGACCGCGGCGCGGGCGAGCACGGGGACGAACTGGCGCTGACCGCCCGAGCACGACCCGTTGCCCCCGGGGAGCTGCACGGAGTGCGTGGCGTCGAAGACGACCGGGGCGTCGGTCCCGCGCATGATCGCGAGCGAACGCATGTCGGAGACGAGGTTGCCGTAGCCGAAGGAGGCGCCGCGTTCGCAGACCATGAAGCGGTCCGGATCGAGGCCGGCCTCGACGGCGGCGTGGCGTGCCTTGGCGACGACGTTGACCATGTCGCCCGGGGCGAGGAACTGCCCCTTCTTGATGTTCACGGGCTTGCCCGACATCGCGCAGGCGCGGATGAAGTCGGTCTGCCGGCAGAGGAAGGCGGGCGTCTGGAGGACGTCGACGTACTTGGCGACGACGGGGACCTCCTGCTCGGTGTGCACGTCGGTGATGACGGGCACGCCGACGACCTCGCGGACCTTGGCGAGGATCTCGAGGCCCTTCTCCATCCCCAGACCGCGGAAGCTGGAGTCCGAGGTGCGGTTGGCCTTGTCGTAGCTGGCCTTGAAGATGTAGGGGATCCCGAACTCGTCGGTGATCTCCTTCATGGTCGAGGCGATGTCGATGGCCATCTGCTCTCCTTCGAGAACGCAGGGGCCGGCCAGAAGGAAGAACGGTCGGTTCAAGCCGACGTCAAAACCACAGAGCTTCACTAGAAGACTCCTCCTCAAATAAAAAAGTTGCTGGGCAAGCACAATAAAAAAGGCAACCCGACGCCGGAAACGGTCCCCCGGCGTCATCGACGCGGGGCACGTCCCGAAGCGGACTGCCTTTCGAGCGGGTTCGAAGCCGAACCCCGCCGGGTCCGGAAGAATCCCCCTCAAGCTTGCGGGTCGAGGGAAATTCTACCAAGAGCGGAGGCCCCGGGTGAAGGGACCCGACGACAAATGTGCCTTATTTCTGTTCTTCGTACTTCAACGCGGCCTCGACGAAGCGCTGGAAGAGCGGGTGGCCGGTGCGCGGGTTGGACGTGAATTCCGGATGGAACTGCACGGCGAAGAAGAACGGATGGGAGGGGAGCTCCATCATTTCGGGGAGTTCCTCGGTCGGCGTGCGGGCCGAAATCACGAGGCCCTTCTCCTCGAACTGGTTGACGTAGGCGGAGTTCACCTCGTAGCGGTGGCGGTGGCGTTCCGCGACGACGTCGCCGTAGATCTCGTGGGCGAGCGTGCCGGGGTTGACCGGGACTTCCTGACGGCCCAGACGCATCGTGCCGCCGAGGTCGCTGCCCTCGTGGCGCTTCTGGATCTCGCCCGTGCGGTCCTTCCACTCGGTGATGAGGGCGACGACCGGATGGGGCGTGTCGATGTCGAGCTCGGTGGAGTTGGCGCCGCCGAGGCCGCACACGTGGCGGGCGAACTCGACGATGGCCATCTGCATGCCGAGGCAGATGCCGAGGAACGGGATCTTGTTGACGCGGGCGAATTCGATCGCCTTGATCATGCCTTCCGTGCCGCGCTTGCCGAAGCCGCCCGGGACGAGGACCGCGTCGACGCCTTCGAGGTGCTTGGCCGCGCCGTCCTTCTCGATGTCCGTGGCGTCCACGAAGCGGGTCTTCACACGGGTGTGCGTGTGGATGCCGGCGTGGATGAGGGCTTCGTTGAGGGACTTGTAGCTGTCGGCGTACTCGACGTACTTGCCGACCATGGCCACGGTCACTTCGTGTTCGGGGTTCTTGATGCGGTCGACGATGCGCTGCCACTGCGAGAGGTCGGCGGGCTTGGTTTCAAGGCCGAGCTTCTTGCAGACGAGGTCGTCGAGGCCCTGGGCGTGGAGCATCAGGGGCACTTCGTAGATCGTCGGGGCGTCGGCGACGGAGATCACGCTCTCCATCGGGACGTTCGAGAAGAGCGAGATCTTGGCGCGCTCGTTCTCGGGGATCATGTGTTCGGCACGGCAGAGCAGCATGTCCGGGTACACGCCGTATTCACGGAGCTTCTGCACGGAGTGCTGCGTGGGCTTCGTCTTGAGCTCGCCCGCGCTGGCGACCCAGGGGCAGAGCGTGAGGTGGATGAAGCAGGTGTTGTTGCGGCCGACGCGGAAGGACATCTGACGGACGGCTTCGACGAACGGGAGCGACTCGATGTCGCCCACGGTGCCGCCGATCTCGACGACGGCGACGTCGGGCTTGCCGCCCCACGTGCTCGCGGCGCCGCGCTGGACGAATTCCTGGATCTCGTTGGTGATGTGCGGGATGACCTGGACGGTCTTGCCGAGGTACTCACCGCGGCGTTCCTTGCGGAGGACGCTCTCGTAGATCTGGCCGGAGGTGAAGTTGTTGGGCTTGTGCATCTTCGTGGAGATGAAGCGTTCGTAGTGGCCCAAGTCGAGGTCGGTCTCAGCGCCGTCCTCCGTCACGAAGACCTCGCCGTGCTGGAACGGGGACATCGTGCCCGGGTCGACGTTGATATACGGATCCAACTTGATCATGGTCACCTTCAAACCACGAGATTCAAGAATAGCCGCTAAAGAAGCGGCGGCGATGCCTTTACCCAAAGAAGAGACAACGCCGCCGGTCACAAATACGTACTTGGTCATGAAGAAGCCCTGTGCGAAGGAATAAATAAAAAACTAATCGATGATTATACCCCGAAGAGGCGCCCGGGGAGGCCCTCTTCGGAAAAAACTTTTGAGCCGGCGCAAGCTCCGGGCACTCTGCAAAGAGTTCCGCGCGCGTGAGCGCGCGCCCCCATGAACACCTTGCGCCGCAAGGGGTGTCAGCCGAGCGACTTGGTGTCGAGCACGGGCGCCGTGATCTGGTTCTCCGCATCATAATCCATCTGGCAGAGACCCGTCCGGCACACCTCGCACTCGTCGTTGTCGCCGTCGAACTCCCACTCGGGCTGGATGGTCACGTGGGAGATCCCGTACTTCTTGTCGATCGTGCAGCGGATCGCGTCGAGGATCCTCGGCCAGCACTCGTAGCTCTCGATCTGGACGTGGCACTGCAGGGCGCCGTGGCCCGGGCTCATCGTCCAGACGTGGAGGTCGTGGACGCGCATGACGCCCGGGATCTCCTCGAGGGTGCGCCCGACGCTGTAGTAGTTGACGTTCTCGGGGACGCCGTCGAGCAGGATGCGGCCGGACTCCTTGAGCAGGTGGTAGGTGGCTCTCAAGAGGAGGACGCCCACGAGCATCGAGAGGATCGGGTCGACGATGACGGGGCCGCCCAGCCAGATCACCGCACCGGCGATGATCGCCGCGACCGAGCCGAGCAGGTCGCCGAGCACGTGCATGAGGGCCGCGCGGGTGTTGAGGTTCTTCTGGTCCTTGGAGAGGCGCCACGCCACGAGGATGTTGATCATGAGGCCGATGAAGGCGATGAGCATGACGGACTGGCCCGAGACGGCGGGCGGATTGGCGATGCGCTCGAAGGCCTCCGTGAAGAGCCAGACGACCACGCCGAGCAGGAAGAGCCCGTTGATGAAGGCGGCGAGCACCTCCACGCGGCCGTGACCGAAGGAGTGGTCCGAGTCGGCGCCCTTCTGGGCGATCCGGTTGGCGATGAGCGCGAAGAGCAGGCTCAGGGAGTCGGTGACCATGTGGCCCGCGTCGCCGATCAGGGCGAGCGAGTTGGCGAGGTAGCCGCCGACGAGCTCCACGATCGAGAAGCCGAGCGTGAGCAGCACGGCCACGCCGAGCACGGAGAGCTTGGCCTTGTCCTCGGAATGCATGTAGCGGGAGTCGCCCACGCCGTGGGCGCTGAAGTCTTCCATCATTTTCTTTATTCCCATTTGGGGTCCGCGAGGGAACGGACCGGTCCCACCAAAGCCGACGACCCGCCTTGTGACGTGTTTGAAATCGTGTTCACGAAGAGGTTTTCTTCTTCATTGTTCTTGTCGTCGGATGGAATCCTAACAAAATTCGTCGGACAAAAAAAGTGATTTCCACATATTGATGCTTATTATTTTCCTATGACCCCGATAGCAATGTGTGATTAGCTCCAAAATGCCTGCGGTACAGGCGTATACGGCATTGAGAATGATTCCGACGATAATAAAAATGAGAGCGATTATCAATCATGAATGAGAACGGTTGATAATAAGCATGATAAGCGCATGGGCTTTGCAGTCGGGCGCCTCGGGAAAAAGGGTCGGTCCCTGCGCACCGCCGCCCCTCGTGCACGGTTCCGAGATCAGCGCCCTTTACTTCACCTGCCGGCGGCCCGTTTCCACCTCCGGCCGCCCTTTTCCGTTTTGTCGCGGCTCGTTTCCAACCGTTCTCACCCTTTTCAACCCGACACCACCTTCATTTACCAAAACGCCGCATTCCGAGGTCGTCGGGAAAACCCTCAACGCCCGGTGCAAAGCGCCTGATGCAAAAGAAAACCGTCCTTCAGGAAGGAGAACAGGAATGCCGCACGACAAAACCGACAGCGCTATATTCGCCTGTGCCGCAACGAATTACGGACTACACACCTGCCGCCGTTTTTGGCAAGCTCGAAAACCCTAACCCCCCGCGACAAAGTGTGGTTTTCTAACTCTGCGTCAAACCCCCACTACATTTTCAACACCCCGACTTGCCAGAAATCAAAACTGGGGCTACTTTTAGTGTGCCCCGATGGACCAAACAAACACAACGGGGGAGGCGGGTTCTCCGACGTCCACCGCCCACCCACCGCACACGGGGCTCCGTCCGTGCGGGCGCGCCGAGAGAACGCGCCGACGCCAAGGACGGGTCACCACCAACCACCAAATGGAGTTCATAACATGAAATTCAAAAAGTCCCTTCTCGCTCTGGGTCTCGTTGCGATCTCCGGCGCTGCTTTCGCCCTTCCGAACATCGCCGTCCTCGCCACCGGCGGCACGATCGCCGGTGCCGGCGCCTCGTCCACCGGTTCGGCCTACACGGCCGGCAAGGTGAGCGTCAACCATCTGGTCGCCGCTGTTCCTGAACTCGCCAAGATCGCCAACATCACCCCGATCCAGGTCGCCAAGATCGGCTCCCAGGACATGAGCGATGAAGTCTGGCTCAAGCTCGCCGACGCCATCAACACCGACTGCGACAAGTACGACGGCTTCGTGATCACCCACGGTACCGACACGATGGAAGAAACCGCCTACTTCCTGCAGCTCACGAAGAAGTGCAAGAAGCCGGTCGTCCTCGTCGGCGCCATGCTCCCGTCGACCGCCCTCGGTGCTGACGGTCCCCGCAACCTCTACAACGCCGTGCTGACGGCCGCCGATCCGAAGACCGCCGATGAAGGCGTCGTCGTCGCGATGAACAACATCATCATCGGCGCCCGCGACGTGGACAAGACCAACACGTGGATGCCCGACACCTTCAAGGGCGGCAACTACGGCAAGATCGGCTACATCCTGAACAACAAGGTTCACTATGAAGCCGTCCAGTTCCGCGCCCAGCTCCCGGCTCCGTTCGACGTCTCCGGTCTGAAGAGCCTGCCGAAGGTCGGCATCGTCTACAACCACGCCGGTGTTGAAGGCGCCCAGGCCGAAGCCTTGATCAAGGCCGGCTACAAGGGCATCGTGAGTGCCGGCGTCGGCAACGGCAACATCCACAAGGCTGTCTGGCCGGTGCTTGAAAAGGCCACCAAGGACGGCATCGTCGTGGTCCGCTCCTCGCGCGTCTGGACCGGCGGCGCCACCAAGGACGCTGAAGTGGACGACCAGGCCCAGCACTGGGTCGCCGCTTGCGACCTGAACCCGCAGAAGGCCCGCGTCCTCCTGCAGTTGGCCCTCACCAAGACCAACGACTGGAAGAAGGTCCAGGAATACTTCGACAAGTACTAGTCTGAAGCCGATTCGTGC
>CAJMRV010000110.1 GCA_905215795.1 uncultured bacterium
TCAGGTAGCGCGCGAGGATTGCCGCGGGGAGGCCCTCCTCGGTGTAGCGCCCCGTCGCGGGGTCGAGCCCCGGCGTCGTGAGGAGGAGCTTGCAGGGGTCCACGTAGTACTGGCCCTCTTCATAGCCCTCGAACCCGTGCCAGGCGGCGCCCGGCTCGAAGGTGAAGCCCGCGGCGTCCTTCATGAGTTCGTCGTCCGCCACGTCGCGCCAGGGTCGGCCGTGGACCGTTTCCGGAACGAACGGGCGGATGAAGCGGCACCGTTCGAGGATCGCCTTCCTCGCGGCGATGCCGGTCCTCACGCACTCGTCCCACATCCTCTCGCCCGCACCGTCCGCGTGGATCGCCTGGTTCACGTCGAGCGAGGCGAAGAGCGGATAGAAGGGGCTCGTCGAGGCGTGCATCATGAACGCGTTGTTGACGACCTTGTGCGGGCAGTAGCGCTTCTGACCCTTGATGTGGGCGTCCTTCTTGTGGATCTGGGAGGCCTGCGAGAAGCCGGCCTGCTGCTTGTGCACGGACTGCGTGACGAAGATGCCGGGATCCTCCGGCCCCAGTTCGAGGCGCAGCGGCGAGCACTTCTCGATCATCGGGATGAAGGCCTCGTAGCCCACCCAGGCCGAGTCGAAGAGGACGTAGTCGCAGAGGCGGCCGATTCGGTCGAGCACCCTTCTGGCGTCGTAGATCGTCCCGTCGTAGGTGCCCAGCTGGATCACCGCGAGGCGGAAGGGACGCTCGGAGGCGGCCTTCACGGGGTCGTGCTTGGCCACTTCGGCCCTGAGGGCCGCCTCGTCGTAGGCCTTCCCCGGGATCCCGCCGATGAACCCGTAGGGGTTGCGGGAGGTTTCGAGGTACACGGGCGTGGCCCCCGCCTGGAGGAGCGCGCCGTGGTGGTTGGACTTGTGGTTGTTGCGGTCGAAGAGCACGAAGTCCCCGGGCGTGAGGAGCGCGTTGAGGACCACCTTGTTCGAGGCGGAGGTGCCGTTGAGGACGAAGTAGGTCTTGTCGGCGTTGAAGACGCGCGCGGCCGCCTGCTGTGCGAGCAAGGGCGCCCCCTCGTGGATCAGCAGGTCCCCGAGGTCGACGTCGGCGTTGCAGAGGTCGGCCCGGAAGACGTTCTCTCCGAGGAATTCGCGGAAGGTGCGGCCCACGGGGTGGCGCTCGTAGAAGGCGCCGCCCTGGTGGCCCGGGCAGTCAAAGGGGATGTTCTCCGCCTCGACGTAGGCCCTGAGGCGTTCAAAGAACGGGGCCTCGCCCGCAGGGGCGTCGGCGCCCGTGTTGTCGTCGTGGGGTTTCCTGTTGGTCATGGATCGTCCTCTCTTTCTTCGTTCTTTCGTTCGTGTTGGGTGTTTTGGGTGTCTGGTGGTGCCGGGCATGGAAAAGCCCGTCCCCTCGGGCGCGGCGCGGCCGGGAAAACGGGCTTCATGAGGGGGCCCCGGAAGGGGCCCGGCGAGTGTCGGAAGGCTGGTGCCGGCGCGGTCAGTCGGCCTGGGCGCCCTTCTTCTTCTCGAGGATGCTGTAGAGCTCGCGGATCTCGGCGGCGTACTTCTGCGAGATGATGCGGCGCTTCATCTTGAGCGTGGGCGTGAGCATGCCGTTGTCGATCGTCCAGGGCTCGTCGATCAGGCAGACCTGGCGGGGCACCCCGTAGTTGGGGAAGCCCTTGGCGGCGGCCTTGATGCGGCGCAGCGCGGCGCGCTTCGCCTCGGGGGCCTTCAGGCTCGCGGGATCGGCGGGGTCCAGTCCGAGTTCGCCGCAGAAGTCCCTCCAGCGTTCCGGATTGACGACGCAGACGACGGAGATGAACGGACGGTTCTCACCGACGGCCATCACCTGGGCGAAGAGTTCGTCGTCCTGGATGGCGGCCTCGAGGTCGCTCGGCGGGATCTTCTCGCCGGTGCTCGTGACGATGATCTCCTTCAAGCGCCCCGTGATGCGGATGTTGCCGTCCGGGTAGATCTGGCAGACGTCGCCCGTCCTGAGCCAGCCGTCGGGGGTGAAGATCGCCTTGGTGGCCTCCTCGTTTTTCCAGTAGCCCTGCATGACCGTCGGGCCGCGCACCTGCAGCTCGTCGTTCTCGTCGAGGCGCACCTCGATGTTCTTGAGGGCCGGGCCCACCGTGTTGGGGTGGTTGTGGCCCATGCAGTTCACGGCGATGATCGGACTCGTCTCGGTCATGCCGTAGCCCTGGTAGATCGGGATACCGAGCGCGAGGAAGGTCTTCGCGACGGTCGGGTTGAGGGCGGCGCCCCCGGAGATGTAGATGTGGATGCGGTCGCCGAAGACGTCGCGGAGCTGCTTGCCGACCTTCTTGTCGAGGAAGCCGGCGACGACCGGGTCGAGGAACTCGCGCCAGGTGGTCTCCACGGGCAGGCCGTTCTCACGGCAGAAGCGGCGCCAGCCCACCTCGACGGCCCACGCGAACATGTGGCGCACGACGGGGTCCTTCTTGGCGAGGCCGTCGCGGATCTTCGAGTAGATCATCTCGTAGACGCGCGGCACGCTCATCAGGACGGTCGGACGGATCGTCTTGAAGTCGCTCTGGAGGTTCGCGATCGAACGGTTGAATGCGACGGTGAAGCCGAGCGCGAGCGAGAGGTAGTAGGTCGTCGTGCGCTCGAACGTGTGGGAGAGCGGCAAAAACGAAAGCATCGTCTCGTGCTTGGCGGGCATCAGGTTCTGGAGGACGCCCTGGATGTTGCAGAGGACGTTCCTGTGGGTGAGCATCACGCCCTTGGGGTTGCCCGTGGTGCCGGAGGTGTAGACGAGGGCGGCGAGGTCCTCGGGGCCGGGGCCTTCTTCAGGGAGCACGGAGCCGCGGCCCTCGGCGAGGAACGTGTCCAGGCCGATGACGCGCACGCCGTCGTTGTCCATCGGCTCGACGGCTTCGTCGGTGATCACCACGAGGCGCAGCTCGGGGAGCTCGGCGGCGGCGTGGATCTGCTTCCACTTGAGGAGCTTGTTGGTGACGAGGACCTTCGTGCCCGAGTCGTTCATGATGAACGCCGAGGAGTTCGGGGTGTCGATCGCGTGGAGCGGCACCGGCACGAGGGTGTTGGCGAGCACCGACTGGTCGAAGAACACCGCTTCGGGGCAGTTGGGCAGGAGCATCGCGACGCGGTCGCCCTTCTCGAGGTAGTCGAGGGCGGACCAGGCATGGCGCCATTCATGGACGATGTCGAAGACGTTCTTGAACGTCAGGTCCTTCCAGGCCTTCTCGGCGTTGGAGTAGTACTTGTAGGCGACGGCGTCGGGGCGTTTGTGGAGGTGTTGGGTCAGCAGCTCGGGGAGGGTGCTGATCAGGTCGAGAGCCTTGGCCTGTTCGATGGCGGTGTCGGCTGCGGACTTTTGTTCACGACTCACGGCGGATATCCTGAAAAATATTTGTTGGCGGTTTCGAACTCTTGTCGAAATCAAGAAAAAAGCGGCCTTATTTTAGTGCCTCGCCCCCGGAAACCGAAATTTTTCAGGCGCTCGCGCCCGCAGGGGACATGTTCATGGTACCAGTGCATCATCCGTTCGGACGATATGGACCGGGAGGCGGTTTCAAAAGCCGCGGTTCTGTGGAATATAACCCATCACGTGTCGTTTTGTAAGACGATACTTCACATACGTAGATATACGTACAAAAATGAGGTTTCCGTTCGAATTCTTCAAATGGCTATCACGGCCATTGATGTTTTCAATGGTAATGGGCTTAAGTCGGATGATATAGGGGGAATGTCTTATCCGGCGCGGTTTTTAGGCTATTTTACTTATTTGCAGGGGGAAAATGGTTACGGTAAAGTTAATCACGTAGCAAGTCAGTTGCGTTGCTCCTCAAACGCGATAAATGATGTGGTTGGTCCTGCTTCGTTTATAGCTACGTTTCGGCGGGTTGAACTGAAAGGGAGTTCAGCCCGCCCTTTTCTTACCCGTCCCGGAGGATTTCTTGATGATCCCCGGGCGGTGTTCCCCGATGCTCCGTCGTCTCCAGGAGACTTCTTCGACGATGGACGGGGATGAGCCGAAGGCCCGCGTCATGCGGGCCTTTTTTTATGCGCGTCCTCCCGACGGGGTGCCGCCGGCGTCGTAAAGGGGACGGATTGTGTCCAGGGGAAGGGGCCTCACGCCTCCGCACGAGCGCCGCAGGGGCTCCGTGGGGGCTTGCCGAGGGCTCTCCGTGGCTCGCCAGGGCCATGCGCGCTCAAGCGGACATCCTGCTGCCAGGACGCTCCTGCGGACGTCCGGGCGCCTTTCACATGCCTTTCCCTGCCTTTCCACGCCTTTCATTGAGTTGCACCCGTCCTTCGTGTCCACGGACCTTTATGCAGGTCGTTGTGTTGGCACTGCGGGGCCTTCTCCGGTCGGATCCCTCCTTGAGGAGGCGTGTGTCGTGATGATCCATACGTACTGTTCGTCGAAAAAGGTCTTGCAACCTTCAAAAATGGATTTCCGGGGGCGTTCCGGGGCCTCGACGACACATTCCGGAGGTGTGGAAATGCCTGCGGACGGGCTTTTTGTTGACATTTGTCAAGCTTTTGTCTGTTTCCGGAAATATTTTTCAAGCGGTTTTCAAGGCCGGAGAGGCATTTTAATTGAGAACGAATCTCAACTGAGTTGATTGTTACGTAAAAAGACGTATAAGTATTTATACGTAAAATTTGAAGGTCGTTTGAAGCACGTGAACACGGGGTTCACCCTGATGTGAACACGCCGGGGGTGTCTTCCGGGCGTCATGCGTCCCGGAGAAGGCTTTCCGAGGGGGTGCACGGGGACCTTCTTCGAGGGGTCCGGGCATCACGGTGGGAAGCGCTTCGTCGCGGACGGGCGGGGGAGACCTCCGGAGGCATTCTTCAGCCGGCGTGGACGACGTCTCGGGAGGTCCCCTGCGGGGGTGCGGGCCCGCGGGGGTGCTCGGCTTGTCAAGAATCGCCTCCGCTCGATAGAATGACCTGTCCGGAATCCCGACGCCCCGGCTCGGGAAACCCCATCAACAACACCCCGCGTGCGGCACGCGTGCCGTCCCGGAGAAGACCGAAACGATGAAAAAGAGAAACTCCCTTCCCGCCCTTTACAACCCGATCCTCCTGAGCCTCCTGACGATGCTCTTCACGCCGATCCTCGGCGGCCTGCTCGCCGCGAGGAACTGGGAGGAGCTCGGCTTCGAGGACCGAGCCCGCGGCGCCCGCCGCTGGGTCCGCCTGACGCTCCTGATCATCGTGGCGTACCTGGGCATGAAGGTGCTCTTCGCCAACGAACCCGTCATGGCCTTCGCCGGTCCCTGGATGCTCCTCGTGATGTGGGCCGGCTGGTTCTTCAGCACGGGCTTCCGTCAGATCCTTTATGTCAGGGGCGAGCTCCAGGACCGCTACGAACGCGTCCCGCTCTCCCGCCCGATCCTGATCGGTGGTCTGGGCTGGGTGCTCTTCACCATGATCCAGATGTCCGTGAACCTCGCCGTGGAGATCCTCCACATCGAGCCGATCACCGCCGCCGAGAAGTCGACCGGCGTGACGATCAGTCTGCCCGAGGGCGCCGAGAAGCCCGTGGTGACACCGGACGCGCCGGAGTCCGCCCCGGCGAAGAACTGAGCGCCGGAGATCCGCGCTTGATTGTCATATCCGTCACCTGAAGACCACATCCTCTTTCCGATGGCATCGACCAAACCGATCCCTCCCTTTGAGATCACCGAGAAGAACGTCGCCCAGACCCACGTGCTGGACCTGCTCGGGGGCGTCGTGCGCACCCGTCCGTTGAGCGGCGATGAGGCGCTCGAACGCCTCGACGAGCTCGAGCGGAAGGCGCTCGAGGGCGATCCCGTGGCGCAGGCCTCGTTTGCGAGGTATCTGCTCACTCACGACGTGTGCGCACGGAACAACCGCCGCGCGGTGAGGATCCTGAAGAAGTCGCTTGAGACGGGACTCCCCGAGGCGGCCTACCTC
>CAJMRV010000111.1 GCA_905215795.1 uncultured bacterium
GGACCCGCGCCGATTTGCTAGAATGTTCCGATACGGACGGCCCCCTCCGGACCACGCGGGAGCACGGGGCCGCAGTCAAAGAACGACGATAAGAAAGCCAAGGAAGAACGGACCATGACCAACGTTGAGAAGAAGACCATCACGCCCCTGAGCAACCCCGTCGCCGTGGCGGACCTGCACCTCTCGGAGGCCACCCCGAGGACGCTCCTCGGCTTCATCCGCTTCCTCGAGCAGATCGCCCCGCGCTACCCCGAACTCCTCATCCTCGGGGACCTCTTCAACGAGTGGACGGGCGACGAGATGATGAAGAACGACGTCGTCGCCACGGTGGCCGCGCACCTGCAGGTGCTCGCGTGCTCGGGGCGCCGCGTCTGCATCATGCCCGGGGACCGCGACTTCCTGATCGGCGGGGCGTTCCTCGAGGCCGCCGGCGCCGAACTCCTCCCCGACCCGTGGGCCACCGAGATCCACGGGCTCCCCATCATCTTCTCGCACGGCGACCGCTGGTGCGCCAAGGAGGAGGCGCACCTCTACTGGCGCCGCCTCACCGACGATCCAGCGTGGCGCTCCGAAGTGATGCGCGCCCCCGAGAACCTCAGGAACTCGCTCATCCAGGAGGCCCGCGTCAAGGCGCTCGAGGCCACCCATTCGATCATCTCGCCCGCCCATGAGATGCGCATCAACGAGTACGTCGCCAACAAGGCCTGCCGCGAGGCGGGCTGCGAGGTGATCGTCCACGCCCACGTCATGCACCCGGGCGCCAACGTCACCTCCACGTTCGACCGCTGGGTGATGCCCTACTGGGACCTCGACGGCGACGAGCAGAAGAGGAGCGGCTACATGACCTTCATGAAGTCGGGACGCCCCCAGATCCAGATGATGTAGTCGCAAGACCAAGGGAAAATCCCCTTGGGGATGCCCCCGATTCAGTTGCCGTTTTCATTGGGTTATTCTTTTCTTCGGAGGTCGGAACAACGACCGGCCTCCCTCTGAAACGACAACGAACACCGCGCCTCCGACATGGCGCGGCCAGGGCACCGGTGGTCCGTACACCCCGGTGCCTTTTTTTCGTTTTTCGTTTTTTGTGCGGACATGAAAGAAAAAAGAACGTCAAACGTCCTCACATCCCAAAGCCCCCTGCACTCCTAAGCCATGGCGATTCAGACAACCACGCGCTTTTCAACGTCCTCGGCCCCATTCATGATTAAGGGATAAGTCCAGTACCCGTACGGTGTGATAATGCTTAGCCTGGAGTCAGTCAACGGGGGCCGCTTCCACAACGCCGCCGACCGACGGCACGGCCCCGCGGACATCATGAGTGAGGAGACTGCCATATGAAACTCCACCACACCATCACAGCCGCCGCCGTCGCCCTGGCTCTCGCCGGGCTCACGGCCAATGCCATGGCCTGCTCGACCATCATCGTCGGCAAGGACGTCAGCTCCACGGGCCAGATCATCGTCGGACACAACGAGGACAACGGGGGCCGCATGTTCTCGGCTCAGTACTGGGTGCCGCCCCAGACCCACAAGAAGGGCGAGATGATCAAGTTCGAGGAGAGCGCGGCGGCGATCCCCCAGGTTGAAAAGACGTTCGGTTTTTATTGGACCGAAACGATAGACCCGGACGGCGCCTCCTTCTCCGACGGATTCATCAATGAGAACGGCGTGATGGTCGTCTCCAACGCCTGCCCCGGCAACTTCGAGGACGACATGATGCCGCTCAAGGACGGCGGCGTCGGCTACGGCATCCGCCGCCTGATCGCCGAGCGCGCGACGAGCGCACGGGACGCCATCCGCATCGCCACGGAGCTCCTCAACGAGTACGGTTATTTCTCGCAGGGGCGCACCTACACGATTGCCGACCGCAACGAGGCCTGGCAGCTCGCCATCCATCAGGGCAACACCTGGGTCGCCCACAAGGTCAAGGATGATGAAATCGTCTACGTCCCGAACAACTTCATGATGAACAAGGTCGACGCTACCGACACCGAACACTGGATCGTCGCCCCGGGCACCATCCAGCGCGCCATCAACAACGGTCGCTACAAGCCCGCCAAACCGGGCGTCTACAACGACTTCAACTTCCGCGTGGCCGTCGCCCCCGCGGAGGAACGCTCGATCGAAGTCAACAAGAACAGGAACATGCTCGCCTGGGAGTACATCACCGGGAAGAAGATCACCGATCCGGAACAGTTCCCCTACAGCGTCACTCCGAACCGCAAGTTCTCCGTCGACGACGTCAAGGCGATGCTCCGCCTCCATGAAAAGGACATCGGCGACGATCCGGGCTGGTACCACCACAAGTCGACCGGCCTGTGCCGCGCCACGACCCATGAATCGCTCATCGTCGAATTCACCCCCGAACCCCTCCTCACAAAGGGCTGGAGGGCGATTGCACGCCCCTGCGAAACCCCCTACGTGCCGTTCTATCCGCTCGCCCGTCCGGCCGACGGCACCGCCTTCATGAAGTGGGACAAGGCCACGGCCGAACACTTCAAGGGCATCGCGGAGAACTTCAGCTACCGTTCAAGCTGGCCGGTGATGACCTACGTCGAAGCCGCCAACACGATCGACTACCAGCGCCAGGACATCAAGGAGAACGACAAGTTCATCGCGGGTCTTGAAAAGAACTGGGCGGAGAAGCGTCCCGGCGTCGAACTCCGCGCCAAGGTGCTCCTCAAGATCTCGCGCCTGAAGGCGCTCTCGTATCTGCACCAGTACAACCAGACGACGTTCAACGAGGCGACGGCCGCCGTGCGTGAACACACCACGAAGATCGCGCCCCACCACATGAACGTGCTCGCCCTGAGCATCAACCCCAAGAGCGACGCCCTGGTCAACGTGGTCCTCTACTCGGACAAAACCCTCGACGCTACCAAGATCGTGGTCGACAAGACCTTCTGCGGTGCGGGCCGCGCCTCCGTGGGCAACAAGACCACGATGGACATGCTCGCCAAGCCGGTCAAGACCGAAGTCAAGGACGTCGACGGGGACGGCCGCATGGACCTCGTGCTCTCGTTCAAGCAGGACGCCCTCTCTTTCGGCATGCTCCACGGCATGGTCTACGACACCTGGCTTTACACCTGGTACAACGGCAAGCGCGTGACCGCCTTCGACAGCGTCTTTGTTGAAGGTGAAAAGGAGAAGTCGGCCTCGAACAAGGTCTGCAACTGCTTTGACTAAGGAACCCGTCGATTGAGACCCTCCGGGTCCCGTTAGACACACAAAGGCCGCGCCGCCCACTCCTTTCGAATGGACGGCGCGGCCTTTTTCAATGAAGGGTCCCCGTTTGTGGACCTGTCCCGGGGACGGGACCGTGAACGGTTACTTGTTCAACGGGGCCTTGGCGGCCGGGTCGTTGGAGGGGATGTGCTTCGGGGGGTTCTCAATGAGATTGCCCTTGCCGTCGCGGGTGTTCAGAGCGTCGACGCGCTCCATGATCTCCTCTTCGGTGGCCTCACCCGTGTGCTGCCAGATCGGTTCGCCGCGGCGGTCGAAGAAGATCTGGGCGGGCATCTGTTCGATCACCCACTTCTTCTCGATGTCGTAGTACTCATCGATGTCGATCGTCACGAAGGCGGCGAGATGGCCGTAGCGCTTCTCGAGGTCCTTCATGCGCTGGGCCATTTCAGGGCAGGACGCGCACCAGGAGGCGCCGAAGTCGACGACCGTCACCTTGTCCTTGACGGGGAACGGCTCCTTCTTCTCACGAAGGGCCTTGAGCACCTTGGCGCGTTCGATGTTCTCGGCCGTGGGCTTGGGCATCTCGATCTTGCTGAGCTCCTCGTTGGAAAGCACTTCGGCGGCGTGGACGTTCATCGCGAAGGCGCCCATCAGGGCGATCGCGGCGGCGAAAATCTTGCGGTTCATAGCGGGTTCTCCTGCTTTTGCTGGGTCTTTTTTCTGTCCGGGTCGCCCGTCCATGGTTCTTGTGGCGGACGGGCTCCCGGTGATGATTTCTCTCGGGTGCGAGTATAAGCCCGCACCCTGTTTCGGAACTTAAGCCCGTTTCACGGGGCCGCGGGACCTACGGCGTGTAGTGGCGCTTGGGGTCCTCGCGGCGCGTGAGCGTGCCGGCGGTCATGTCGTAGACGGCCGTCGAGTCGGCGACGAACTCGGGGTCGTGCGTGACGACGAGGACGGCGCGGCCCGAACGGGCGAGCTCGACCAGGCGGCGGCGCACCAGGGCGGCCGTCTCCGTGTCGAGGTTCGACGTGGGTTCGTCGGCGATGATGAGCGGGGGCTCGTTCATGAGGGCGCGTGCGAAGGCGACGCGGCGCTTCTCGCCCCCCGAGAGCGAGCTCGGGTATTCGTGGGCGAGCTTCTCAAGGCCGATGTCCTTCAAGAGCGACAGCGCCCTCCCCTCGGGTTCGGCGCCCTTGCCGCCCGTGAGGTAGAAGGGGAGACGCACGTTGTCGATCACGGAGAGCGAGCTCATGAGGCCCGCCTCCTGCGGGACGTAGCCCACGGCGGTGTTGCGGAGGGCCGACTTCTCGACGTCGTCCATGGCGTTCAGACTCCTCCCCATGAGGACGACCTCGCCCTCGGTGGGGTCCTGCAGGCCCGCAAGGAGCGTGAGCAGGGTGGACTTGCCGGCGCCGGAGCGCCCCAGGCAGGTGACGAGTTCTCCGGGCCTCACCTCGAGGTCGACGTTCCTGACGCCCCAGAACTCGCGCTTGCCGCGCATGAAGCGCTTGCCGAGTCCGCGGGCGGTGATGTTCTTGTCATTCATGGGTCATTCTCCTTCGCGCCACTGGGTGTAGATGTCCGCACGGGAGAACCTCAGGAGCGCCGGGAGCGTCGAGAGCGGGGCGGAGACGACGCCGATCAGGGCGCTTCCGGCCGCCACGAGCAGCCACGTGTCAAACGAGGGGCTCAGGTACGGGAGGTCGATCGCACGGGCGATCACGGGGGAGAAGGCCTGCACGAGGAGCGCGCCGAGGGCCACGCCCGCGACCGATCCGAAGAGGCCGAGGATCACGCTCTCGGTCATCAGCACGCCGCCGATCCAGCCCTTCCTCGCGCCCATCGCGCGGAGCGAGGCGAACTCGCGGCGACGCTCGTTGGCGGCGAAGAAGAAGACGGTGACGAGGATGACGAGGGCGAGCGCCCAGAGCAGCCCCGCGGAGACCATCATGATGTCGACGACGCGGCGGAGTTTGCCGGCGGTGGCGCTCATGAGGCTCGAGGCGTAGACGAAGTTGACGCGGTCCCTGAGGCTCAGGCGGTCGATCACGCCGTCGGAGACCTCCATCGGGTCGAGACCCGGGGTCACACGGACGAGGATCGAGCTGAACACGCCGTCGAGCTTCTCGGCCATCGACGGGGTGGCGATCTTGGCGAGGCCGCGCGCGGCGTCGACGGTCATGAAGACCGAGGCGTCGAAGCCCATGCCGGTGGGTTCGAGCTGGGCGACGATCGTGAATTCCTTCCCGTAGAAGCGGAGCTTCTCACCGGGCTGGCCGACGATGTAGTTGCCCACGATGATCTGGTCGTCCTTCAACTCACCCTTGTAGTGCTGGGTGAGCCAGGGGCCGACGACGAAGTCGGTCTTCGGGTCGATGCCGATCAGCTGGACCTTCACGGAGCAGCACTGCGCCTCGAGGCTCGAGACGAAGAGCTGGCCGGAGGCCTTCTCGACGCCGGGGACGTCCTTGACGACTTCGAGCAGACGCGCGGGGAGGTAGAAGGTGGTGGGGGTGGAGCGCAGGAGCACGCTTTCGATCTTCTTGCCGTCGCCGTCCGGAACGACGAGCAGGTCCGCGCCGAGACGTTCGGAGAGCGAATAGATGCCGTTCTGGAGGTTGAGGGAAATCATCGATCCCGAAAAGAGCGCGAAGACGAATAGCGTCACGAGGCCGCCGAGGAGAAGGCTCCTCAGGACGC
>CAJMRV010000112.1 GCA_905215795.1 uncultured bacterium
GAAAAGCCCTCCGGACCCCCTCGGTCCGGCGGCCGGCCTCCCGGTGCATCCGCTCCCTGCGGTGCGCCGCCGGGGCCCCATTGAAAAGAACAAGACGAAATGATCAAGAATCAGAAAGACTTCTGGGCGGGCGTGCTCTTCGCCGTCTTCGGCGTGGCCGCGGTGGTCGTCGCCCGGGAAAACCCCATGGGGACCCTCTCGCGGATGGGTCCCGCCTACTTCCCCACCATCCTCGGCGTGATGCTCGCCGTGCTCGGCGCGGGCATCTCCGTGACGGCGCTCCTCCGACGCCCGGCCTCGGGTTCGGGGCGCATCGCCCCCGTCGAATGGGGCGTGCTCCTCTTCATCCTTTTGGGGCCCTCCGTCTTCGCACTGACGCTCCTGAAGGCGGGGCTCCTCGTGTCGACCTTCCTCATGGTGGCCATTTCCTCGTTTGCGCGTCCCGGCACGGGACGGCTCGAGGTGGTCGTGCTCTCGGCGGTCGTGAGCGGCCTCATCTGGCTGCTCTTCGTCTACGGGATCGGCCTCAGGGTGCCCGTGCTCCCGGTCGCCTCCGCGTTCGGCTTCTGAGGAGGACGTCATGGATCTCATTGCGAACCTCTGGGTGGGGCTTCAGCACGCCGTCACCCTTCAGAACCTCCTTTACTGCTTCGTGGGCGTCTCCGTGGGCACCCTGATCGGGGTGCTCCCCGGCATGGGGCCGGTGGCGACCGTCGCCATGCTTCTTCCGGTGACCTACTCGCTCGACCCCTCGGCCGCGCTGATCATGCTCGCCGGCATCTACTACGGCGCCCAGTACGGCGGCTCGACGACGGCCGTCCTCGTCAACATCCCGGGCGAGGCGAGCGCCGTGGTGACGTGTCTGGACGGACACAAGATGGCCCTGAGGGGCCGCGCCGGCGCCGCCCTCGGCATCGCCGCGATCGGCAGCTTCGTCGCGGGCACCTTCGCCACGCTCGTGATCGCCGCCTTCGCGGGACCGCTCACCGAACTCGCCTTCCACTTCGGCCCGGCCGAATATTTCAGCCTGATGGTGCTCGGCCTGGTGGGCGCGGTGGTGCTCGCCAACGGGTCGCTCCCGAAGGCGATCGCCATGATCTTCGTGGGCCTGATCCTTGGCCTGGTCGGCATGGACGTCAACTCCGGGGCGCTCCGCTACACGTTCGGCGTGGAGGAGCTCATGGACGGGGTCGACTTCGTGGCGCTCTCGATGGGCATCTACGGGTTCTCCGAGATCATGAAGAACCTCGAGCTCGGCGAGAAGAGGAACCTCGTCTCCAAGCCTGTGGGGAGCGTGCTCCCGAACCGCACGGAACTCCGCGAGAGCGCCGGGCCGATCGCCCGCGGCACGCTCCTCGGGTCCTTCCTCGGCATCCTGCCCGGGGGCGGCGCGCTCCTTTCGAGCTTCGCCTCCTACTCGCTTGAGAAGAAGCTCGCCGGCCGCGACGCCTCCCCGCGCTTCGGCGAAGGCAACATCCGCGGCGTGGCTGGGCCCGAGTCCGCCAACAACGCGGGCGCCCAGACGAGCTTCATCCCGATGCTCACGCTCGGCATCCCCTCGAACGCCGTCATGGCGCTCATGATAGGCGCGATGATGATCCACGACATCACGCCCGGGCCCCAGGTGATGAGCTCGAACCCCGGCCTCTTCTGGGGGCTGATCGTCTCGATGTGGATCGGCAACATGTTCCTGCTCGTCCTCAACCTGCCGCTCGTGGGCATGTGGGTCCAGCTCCTGAGGGTGCCCTACCACTGGCTCTATCCGGCGATCCTCTGCTTCTGCTCGATCGGCGTCTACTCGATCAGCAACAACGTCTTCGACCTCTGGATGACGGTGGGCTTCGGCGTGGTGGGCTACATCTTCAACAAGCTCGACTGCGAGTGCGCGCCCCTGATCCTCGGCTTCATCCTCGGGCCCATGATGGAGGAGAACATGAGGAGGGCGCTCCTTCTCTCGCGCGGCGACCTCACCACCTTCGTGACGAGTCCGATCTCGTGCTCGCTTCTGGTGCTCTCGGCCGCGCTCCTCGTGATGGTGCTCCTCCCGGCGGTGCGCTCGGGACGCGAGGAGGCCTTCAAGGAGGACTGACGCACTCATCCCCGTGTTCAATGAAAAAAGGGGCGCCCTGCAGGCGCCCCTTCGTCGTTTCCGCTCCCCCGTTCCTCCTGCACGGACGGGGGACGAAAAAAAAGCTCCGTCGGACCGAGGTCCGATCGGAGCTAAACCCTCATAGTAGTTTTGATGACTCAACCAGAATCAGGAGAACACGGAATAAAGAAGATGTTTCCAAGCGGTCCGTCTTCGTTCCGTATGATTCTAATGTACAGATTTTTTATTTTGAGAGTGTGACGGGAAACGAGAGGATGTATCGATTTGTTACAGCAGTAATTCTTCAAAAAGCCGAAACATATTGATATGCAAGGGATTTATGAAAAACGCACGACGCAAATTGTTACGTCGGGCGTTCTTCTATGACAACTCGAAACAAAACATCGGGTTGATTATCGGCGTCCTGCTCAGCGCAGTTCTTCGGCTCGGTCGGAGGCGAGGATGGCCATCGCGTTGGGGGCGATGTCGCTGGCGGTGAAGCCGGCGAGGAAGCCTTCGGCGGCCTGGCCGTGGTAGTACACGGCGGCGAGGACCGCTTCGCACATGTCGAACTTCTGGGCGAAGAAGGCGCCGATCATGCCGGCGAGGACGTCGCCGCTGCCGGCGGTGGCCAGGGCGGCCGAACCCGTCGGGTTGATCCAGGAGCGCGAGGAGCGCAGCGAAATCACGGAGCCGGCGCCCTTGAGGACGACGATGGCGCCCGTCTGCACGGCGAGTTCGCGGCAGGCGGCGACGCGGTCGACGGTGACCTCCTCGACGGGACGGCGGAGCAGCCTGGCCGCTTCAGCGGCGTGCGGCGTGATGACCGTCGGATCGAGACGCGCGAGCAGACGGTCCTGGAGCTTCATGTCCTTGCTGATGATGTTCAGACCGTCGGCGTCGATGACGAGCGGGCCCTTGAAGTCGAGGGCGCGGCTCACGGCCTCCTTGGCCTTTTCGGATTCACCGAGGCCGCAGCCGATCACGAGGGCGTTGATCTTCGAGAAGTCGAGCTTGGCGGGCATCATGATCTCGGGGTAGAGCAGGTCGACGGCCGGGGCCTTCTCGGAGAGGCACTCGAGCATGACGCGGCCGGCGCCGCAGACGGAGCCAGCACGGGCGGCGAGGAGCGCCGCGCCGATCATGCCGGTGTCGCCGGCGATCACGCCGAGGCTGCCGAAGTCGCCCTTGTGGGAGTTCTCCAGGCGCGGGGCGCGCACGTGGGCGAATTCGTCGGTGCCCACCACGGAGAGGCGGGAGAGCGGAACGGAGACGTCGAGCTCGCGCAGGACGATCTCGCCGGCGCAGTCGGCGCCCTTGTTCATGTAGAGGCCGGCCTTCGTGCAGAGGTAGGCGATGGTGATGTCGGCGCGGATGCCGAAGGAGCCCACGTAGTTGCCCGTGGCGGCATTGAGGCCCGAGGGGACGTCCAGGGCGATCTTGAGCGCTTCGCGTTCGTTGAACCAGAGGAGAGCGTCGAGGTAGTCGCCCGAAAGCGGCTTGTCCAGGCCCATGCCGAACATGGCGTCGACGACGCAGTCGGCCTTGCGGGTCATGTAGGGATCCTTGGCCGTCTCGCCGCCCTTCTCAAGGTAGGCTTCGAGCGCGGCGCGGGCCAGTTCGGTGCGGGGGCGCCTGCCGCCGGGGAGGACGACCATGACGTCGACGCCGGCGTCGAGCAGGTGGCAGGCGGCCCTCAGACCGTCGCCGCCGTTGTTGCCCGGCCCGACGAGGATCGTCACCTTCGGGAGTTCCTCTTCGGTGCGGAAGCGCTCGAGGATGAGCTCCGCGGCGGCTTCGCCGGCGCGGTCCATCAGGGCGCCCAGGCCGATGCGGTTGTCCACTCGGTGTTCGAGTTCGGCGAGTTCGTCGGTGTTGAGAATAGTCAGACTCATGGGGGTTGTCCTCATAATGGGTGAATTCGTGGCCGGGCCCCTCTTCTTGCGGGGGCTCCGGCAGGGTCCTGATCTCCCGGGCCGGGGTGCTTCGCGCGGGCGCGTCCGAAAGGGGCGGGGCGTCCGCCGTGCCGTGGAATCCGGGGGCCCGTCCGAGGGAAATTCTATTGATTGTACTCCTTCATGCGCGTCTTTTTTAAGACGCACACGGGGAGCCCCTCCGGCGCTGTTGCGGCGAAGGGGTCCGGGGGCCCGCAAAGGGGCCTTCTATCAGGCGAAGCGCGAGGGCGAGAGGCCTTCGGCGAAGGGGTTTTCGACGCCCGAGACGACGTTGGCGAGCGTCTCGGCGTAGACGGGAGCGAGGTCGTCGCCATGTGCCCCGCCCGCCACGTTCACGTAGAGGCCGGGCCAGGCGGTCGCACCGACGAGCGCCATGCCGTCGGCGCACGCGAGCACGCTCTGGGTGAGGTAGCGCCCTTCGTGCCAGTCGGCCGATTCGGGGAAGAGGTCGATGCCGGTCTGCCAGAGTGCGCGGCAGGCGGCCTCCACGTCGTAGCCCTCGGGAAGGCCGAGGTGCCAGCAGCCCATCAGGCGCAGGAAGTTCTGCGTGGGGGCGACGGCGCGTCCGTCCTCGAAGACGACCGAGTGGCGCGGGCGCGTCACCTCGCCGATCATCTCGATCGAGAGCATGGAGCGGCTCACCGGAGCGGTGGGCGCGTTGAAGAGGGCCTTTTCCGGAAGGAGGTCGGTCGTTTCCGGTCCCGTGGCGAGGACGACCGCGTCGCCCATGACGTCGCCCTGGGCGGTGGCCACGCCGACGATGGCGTCGTCGCGGCGGATGAAGTCGACGACGCGGCGGTTCACGAGGAGCTGGACGCCCTTCTTCTCGAGGAGCACGTCCTTGAGCTGGCGCGCGTAGTAGCTCACCGACCAGGTCGCCTCCCTCAGGAACGAGACCGATTCGATGCCGGTGGCGGCCATCAGGCTCGGTTCGATCGGCAGCACGGCGTCGAGGCCGAGGGGCTTGGAGGCGTGTCCGCCCTCGGAGCCCGGGCCCGTTCCCTCCGACGGATTGATGACGATGCTCCCGGCGCTCTCGAGGAGGTCGAGTCCGAGGGCGCCCGCTTCGGCGCGCAGCATGACGGCGGCCTTCAGGGCGAGTTCGCGGCGGATCTCCGCCTTGGCGGCGATCCTCTCAGGACGGCGCTCCTTGGCGAGCGCGTTGACGAAGCCGGGATGCTTGATCGCCTGGGAGGACGAATAGAGCAGTCCTTCGGTCCCCGTGCGGCGTGCACGGATCCTTCCGATGCGGCCGGCTTCGGGCGCCGGTGGCGGGAGCGAGGGAAGGCCGATCAGGCCCGCCGCGGTGTAGGAGGCCTTCTGGCACGCGTTGGGAAGCGCTTCGACGAGGACCGGTTCGTGGCCCTTGTCGATGAGGTGCAGGGCGGTCTCGAGTCCGGTGAGGCCGGCGCCCACGATGATGATCTTCATGACGTGTCGGATGCTCTTTTGTTCGTTGGTGTGGCGGGAGCCGGACGGGCCGTCTCCCCGGGGCCCCGTCGGGGTCCCTGATCCTCTCATTCTAGCGGGCTTTCGGGCGGGACTCCACCGTCCCCGCGCCTCCGCGGGAGGGCGCGCGGGGGGATGCGCACGTCCGTCATGAGGGGAGCCACGGGTGTCCCCCGTGGTGCGCCTTCGATAGAATGGAGATGGGGCCGCCGCGGCCCCGATAAATGACGGAACAACGCAAAGGAAGCCACATGACCGAGAAGAACCCCCATATGCCCGAACTGCTCGACGCCCCGGAACGCGCCGAACGCCCGGGCGACCCCTTGG
>CAJMRV010000113.1 GCA_905215795.1 uncultured bacterium
GGCTCTTCCGACTTTTTGGTGAAACAGGGAGCTCGATGGTACCCTGGTCGAGGTCAGAACTGGCTCGTGAGAAGGATGCAGCGAAGTTCCCTTCTTAATTACCGAAATCGATGCCAGAACCTGGTTGGAGCCCGACGCAAGCACACAAGGCCCCATCCCCATCAGGCTGAGCCTGATCAGGTGCCGGCCTTGCAGTCGGCGGCCTATGCCGCCGAGTGATTAAAGAAGAGTGGACTCTCTCGTTCCATGCCAAGGTCCGTGTGACAGAGGCGTGACTTGATCACTGCGGTCCACTCACCCAGCAGCATGAGCGGATTGCGGCCTCTACCGGGGAATGCAGCCTTGAGCTTCAGTGCGAAGTACTCAAAGCTCCTGTAACCGTAGGCGATGCGCTTGATGAGCTTGGCTCTCGTGTTCACCCCCTCCAGGGGGCCGGTGCTGATGCGATGCTTCCAGGCTGTCAGAATGCCGAAGCTGTGGTTATTCAACATTCTTGCGAACTTCGCGGCCTTCTCCAAGTCATGGTCCTGTGCCAAGGCTTCAAATGCTTCAATGCACTCGGCAAGCATTTCCGCGGCATCTTCCTGCGACCATGCATGCCAAATGCAGCGCACCATGTCCGCCAGGGGCAGCATCGTTGACATCAGGTTGTTCGCTTTGCGAATCTCTTCAAGGCGCTCACGGATAGTCGGCGTGAGCGAGTGTTCCGGCATCACCAGATCCCAAGCCGCCGTTCGCAGAATCTTCCGAGCCGCTTTCGCTTGATCCGATTTCTTGCCAAATTCTGCTTCTACTTCCTCGGCCTGGACTTGGCGAGCTTCTTTGAACACTTCGGCACTCAAGTGCTGAATGACGTGAAACTGATCGAAGACGATATCAGCCTTTGGCAGAAACTTCTTGACGACGTTGGGGTAGGCAGCATTCATGTCGCAAGCCACGGCAATGATCTGGTCTTGAAGACCGCGGTCGACAAGCATCTGGAAGACGGACTCTACGGCCTTCTGCGTTTTACCCTTGACCACTGCGAAGACCTGTCTGGTCTCGTAATTGATGAAGACGGTAGCGTACTTCTGTCCCTTGTGGATGGCGATCTCGTCAACAGCAATGATCTTGAGGTCTTGAGTGTTCACGTCGTTGAACAATGCCTCGAGCTGCTCCTTGTCGAAGCGGCGAACGGCATCCCACCCGAGGTTGTATTTCGCGGCGACAGCCGTCGCTGAGGCGTCCTCACCCCGCATCTGATTTTGAATGAGTGCGATGAATCGGTTGGTGCACTGTTCGTGGTGTGCTATCCACGGAATGGTTTCCGTGCGACGACACCCACACTTGCACCGAACTCGCCGAATCGGCACAAGGAGCCAGACCACCGTGACGCCGGGGAACGGGGCGTCTCGGATCAAGCGAGGTCGGGTGTCATGGATCTTAGTGCAGGGCTCCCCACACTTGGGGCAGATAGCGGGTTCCGTAGCCTCGAGCTTGAGGGTGAGACTCTCTCGAGTACGGTCACTGGCAACTACGGCGTAGCCAGGAAAGAAGATCTGATTGAGGTTGCAGGGTGCGAGTTTTTGCGCAAGCAGATCTGCTGAAGGTCGTTGACGGGAGGCTGCATGGGGTAGAATCGTCATAGCGCGTTGCTCCTACCGTTGTTTGTTTTTTTCTACTCCAACGATACAGGATTCAACGCGCTTTTAGTTAGTTTCTGTGCTGGGGCCGGCAGCACGAGGAACCCTCATTTCCCCAAAAGTCCAGAAGAGCCAAAAAGAAGCCTCCGTTGCCGTGGCAGCGGAGGCTTTCTTGATCCTATTCAGGGATCAGTGACGGGGAAGTTCGTTCCCGATCATTCCCATTCGATCGTGGCGGGCGGCTTGCCGGAGACGTCGTAGACGACGCGGTTGATGCCGCGGACCTCGTTGATGATGCGGTTGGAGACCTTCCCGAGGAGTTCGTAGGGGAGGTGGCTCCAGTGGGCCGTCATGAAGTCGGTCGTTTCGACGCAGCGCAGGCTCACGACGTAGTCGTAGGTGCGGCCGTCACCCATGACGCCGACGCTCTTGACGGGGAGGAACACCACGAAGGCCTGGCTCACCTTGTCGTAGAGACCCGCGGCGCGGAGCTCTTCGATGAAGATGGCGTCGGCTTCACGAAGGAGGTCGGCGTATTCACGCTTGACTTCGCCGAGGATGCGCACGCCGAGGCCGGGGCCCGGGAACGGGTGGCGGAAGACCATCTCGCCGGGCAGGCCGAGCTCGAGGCCGAGCTTGCGGACTTCGTCCTTGAAGAGGTCGCGCAGCGGCTCGAGGAGCTTGAGGTGGAGCGTGTCGGGGAGGCCGCCCACGTTGTGGTGGCTCTTGATCGTCTTGGCCTTCTTGGTCTTGGCGCTCGCCGATTCGATGACGTCCGGGTAGATGGTGCCCTGGGCGAGCCACTTGGCGTTCTTGAACTTGCCGGCTTCCTCCTGGAAGATCTCGACGAAGACGCGGCCGATGATCTTGCGCTTGGCTTCCGGATCGGTCACGCCCTTGAGTTCACCGAGGAATCGGTCGGAGGCGTCGACGACGACGAGGTTGAGGCCCATGTTCTTTTCGAATGTTTCGCGGACCTGTTCGCATTCGCCCTTGCGCAGCAGACCGTGGTCGACGAACACGCAGGTGAGCTTGTCGCCGATGGCGCGGTGGATGAGCGCGGCGGCAACCGAGCTGTCGACACCGCCGGAGAGGCCGAGGATGACTTCCTCGTCGCCGACCTGTTTACGGATCTTGGCGATCGCTTCGTCGACGTAGTTGCCCATGTGCCAGTCGGCCTTGGCCTTGCAGATGTCGAGCACGAAGCGCTCGAGCAGGGCGCGGCCCTGGAGCGTGTGGGTGACTTCGGGGTGGAACTGGACGGCGTAGAAACCGCGTTCCTCGTCGAACATGCCGGCGATCGGGCAGGACGGCGTGGAGCACATCACCTTGAATCCCGGGGGGAGTTCGGCGACCTTGTCGCCGTGGCTCATCCAGACCTTGAGCATGCCGTGGCCTTCGGGGGTGGCGAAGTCCTGGATGCCTTCGAGGAGCTTGGAGTGGTTGTGGGCGCGGACTTCGGCGTAGCCGAACTCACGCTTCGTGCCGCTTTCGACGCGGCCGCCGAGCTGCTGGGCCATCGTCTGCATGCCGTAGCAGATGCCGAGCACGGGCACGCCGGCTTCGAAGACGGCGGGGCTGGCCTGGTCGTTGGCTTCCTCATAGGCGCTCATGTGGGAGCCCGAGAGGATGATCCCCTTGGGGTTGAATTCACGGATGAATTCGGCGGAAACGTCATTGGGATGGACTTCACAGTAGACATGCGCTTCGCGCACGCGGCGCGCGATGAGCTGCGTGACCTGGCTGCCGAAGTCGAGAATGAGAATGCGATCGTGAGACATCAGTATTAGAACCCGCTCAAGTTGATGGAAACAAATCATTTTAACTCACGCCACGCGTTTTTGTAGGGGTTTTCAGGGGGGAATCCTGACGGAGGCGGGAGTGGATGGGTATGAAAAAACGGGCCCCCGTGAGGGGACCCGTCCGCAAGTCACTGAAAAGTGATTACTTTTCCTGACGGTAGTTCGGGGCTTCCTTCGTGATCTTCACGTCGTGGACGTGGCTTTCACGCCAGCCGGCGGCGGTGATCTCGACGAACTGGGCGCGGGTGCGCATTTCGTCGATCGTGCGGCAGCCGCAGTAGCCCATCGAGGAGCGCAGACCACCGATCATCTGGTAGATGATCTGGGCGACCGGGCCCTTGTAGGGGACCATGCCTTCGATGCCTTCCGGCACGAACTTGTCGATGTTGCCCTGGTTGTTGTCCTGGAAGTAGCGGTCGGCCGAGCCCTTGCCCATGGCGCCGAGGCTGCCCATGCCGCGGTAGGCCTTGTAGGAGCGGCCCTGGTAGAGGATGACTTCGCCCGGAGCTTCTTCCGTACCGGCGAAGCAGCCGCCCATCATGACGCAGTTGGCGCCGGCGGCGATGGCCTTGGCGATGTCGCCCGAGAAGCGGATGCCGCCGTCGGCGATGCAGGGAACGCCGGTGTCGCGGAGCGCTTCGGCGACGTTGCTGATGACGGTGATCTGGGGGACGCCCACGCCGGCGACGATGCGGGTGGTGCAGATCGAGCCCGGGCCGATGCCGACCTTGACGGCGTCGGCGCCCATGTCGACGAGGGCCTTCGCAGCGGCGGCGGTGGCGATGTTGCCGCCGATCACCTGGAGGTTCGGATAGTGCTGCTTGACCCACTTGACGCGGTCGAGCACGCCCTTGGAGTGGCCGTGGGCGGTGTCGACGACGAGGACGTCGACGCCGGCGTCGACGAGCTTCTCGATGCGTTCTTCAACGCCGCCGCCGACGGAGACGCCGGCACCGACGAGGAGCTTGCCGTCCGCATCCTTGGAGGCGAGCGGGTGGTCGGTGGCCTTGGTGATGTCCTTGACCGTCATGAGGCCGCGCAGGTTGAAGGCGTCGTCGACGACGAGGACGCGTTCGAGGCGGTGGCGGTGCATGAGTTCCTTGGCCTCTTCGATCGAGGCGCCTTCCTTGACGGTGACGAGGCGTTCACGCGGGGTCATCACTTCACGGACGGGCACGCTCATGCGGTCTTCGAAGCGGAGGTCGCGGTTGGTGATGATGCCGAGGACCTTTTCACCGTCGACGACGGGAAGGCCGGAGATCTGGTTTTCGCGGGCGAGGCGGATGACGTCGCCGACGAGCATGTCCGGACCGATGGTGATCGGTTCGTTGACGATGCCGGCTTCATGACGCTTGACCTTGGAGACTTCGGCGGCCTGCTGGTCGGCCGACATGTTCTTGTGGATGAAGCCGATGCCGCCTTCCTGGGCGATGGCGATGGCGAGACGCGATTCCGTGACCGTGTCCATGACGGCCGAAACCATCGGAATGTTGAGGCGCAGGCCGCGCGTCAACTGAGTGGAGAGCTGGGTGTCTCGGGGGAGAACTTCCGAGTAGGCGGGAACGAGCAGAACGTCGTCGAAGGTAAGGGCCTTCTGAAGGAGTCGCATAACAACCTCTAAGCAAAAAAAAATACCCATCGGTGGAAGCGAACACTGTTTCCGCGGGGAAAAAGCGCGACGCCGGCACCGATGGCCGTGTCGAATTTCGAACCCTGGAAAGAAGGACCTGATTGTGAGATGCAAGACCACTTTCCGCTGACAGGGTGGACTGTCGGTAGGTTGGTTTGCGGTCGTAGTGTAACGTTTTTTTTATCGTTTGGCGAGTTCCCATCGGAAATTTCTTTTCGGAAAGCCGGGCGGGTCATCCGAACGCATGAGCTCCCGGGGACGCGAATCCCAGGGAGCCCATGGGGTTGGGGAGGGACGATACCGTGTTGTCGGTACCCCCTCCTTTTTTGTGCCGCCGGGGCGCCGGGCCCCGGACGTTCTTTATCAATCCTCTTTTTCGAGGACGTTCACCATCACGCGGCGCCCCTCCGGGGTCTCCTCGACGTAGACGCCCTGGAGTTCGGGGGCGAACCCGGGGAAGAGGTCGAGCCCCTCTTCGAGGGCGAGGAAGTAATCGAGCACGGCCCCGCCCCACACCTCGCCCGGCACGCAGCAGAGCACGCCCGGGGGATAGGGGAGCGCCCCCTCGAGGGCGACGCGGTCGCGCGCTTCGGAAAGGGGCACGTACTCGCTCTGAGCGCGCAGGTACGCGTTGTGGGCGTCCTTCGGGAGCATGCGCATTTCGGGGAGCCCTTCGCGGGTGAACATCGCCTTCAAAAGGAATATCCTCACTGTTTGCGAAGAACTTGTCAACCAGTGCTTTGCGTGTA
>CAJMRV010000114.1 GCA_905215795.1 uncultured bacterium
CCCACGACCCTCTGGTTCGTAGCCAGATACTCTATCCAACTGAGCTACTGCCGCTACGTGAGGATTCGAATATTATCGGGTATTCCCTCGGATGTGAAGTCCCCGAAGGAGAAATACCACGAAGAGGGGATGATTCCCGCGGGAGGCTCCCGCTCGGCGGAGCATGGGCCGCATGGCCGCCATGCCGCGGGGCGCTTGGGAAAAACGCCCGAACTTCAAGGGGGTTGGAATGATTCGGGTTGCTATAATGGTCGAATCGTTCCGCCTGAACAACAGCGACAAACAATCGGCTCGTCCGCGTCCGAGACTCCGCGGATTCATGTCCCCAACACAAGAGACAACAGGCCCAAATGCAAGAAACCGATTCCTTCGTCCTCATCACGACCCTAGTGAGCGCCTTCGGGCTCGCACTGGTCTTCGGCTATCTGGCCGAGAGGTTCCTCAAGACCCCGGCCCTGGTGGGCTACATCATCGCGGGCGTCGTGGTGATGCTCGTGCCGGGGCTTCCCCAGGTCGACGTGCGCACCACCCAGGAGTTCGCCGAACTCGGCGTGATGCTCCTGATGTTCGGCGTGGGCCTGCACTTCTCCGTCTCCGACCTGATGAAGGTCAAGGGCGTGGCCGTCACGGGCGCGCTCATACAGATGACCTGCTCGGCCATCGCCGGCGGACTCGTCGCCACCTTCGCGTGGGGCTGGTCGCTCCCGCAGGCCGTCGTCTTCGGGCTCACGCTCTCGTGCGCCTCGACGGTCGTCGTGATGAAGGCGCTTGAACTGCGCCACTTCACGAGCGGCATGCACGGCCAGGTCGCCATCGGCTGGCTCGTCGTGCAGGACCTCGTGACGGTCTTCATCATGGTGTGCATGCCGATCATGGCCCAGCTCATGGAGGGCGAGGCGATGACCACCAAGGAGATCGCCGTCAAGCTCTCGAGCACGTTCCTCGGCGTGGCCGTCTTCGTGGCGGGCATGCTCCTCGTGGGACGCCGCCTCTTCCCGTACATGCTCAAGAAGGTCGCCGAGCTCGGCTCGCGCGAACTCTTCACGCTCTGCGTGCTCGCGCTCGCCATCGGCGTGGCCTACGGCGCCAGCGCGATCTTCAACGTGAGCTACGCCCTCGGCGCGTTCTTCGCCGGCATGGTGATGCGCGAGAGCAGCTACGCGCACCGGGCCGCCGTCAACTCGCTCCCCCTGCAGGACGCCTTCGCCGTCCTCTTCTTCGTGTCGGTGGGCCTGATGCTCGACTGGCACGTCTTCATCGAACAACCCTTCACCGTCATCTCCGTGATGTCGATCATCATGCTCATCACGAGCTCGCTCGCGATGTGCCTCGTGGTGCTCCTCGGCTGGCCGCTCCAGACGGCCCTGATCGTGGGCGCCTGCCTCGCGCAGATCGGTGAATTCTCCTTCATCCTCTGTGCACAGGGCATCGGGCTCGGGCTCGCGGACCGCTCCACGATGAGCCTCATCGTGGCCGCCTCGGTGCTCACGATCGCCTTGAACCCGCTGATGTTCGTGCTCATGCCCAAGGTGAAGTTCTTCCTCGTGACCCACTACCCGGCGATGCGCCGCGCGGCCATGCGCGAATCGCCCCTGAGCCGCCCCGTGCAGTCGGCGGAGGGCGGAGCGGTCGTCCCGGTCCTCAACGAACACGTGATCATCGTGGGCTTCAACCCCGTGGTCAAGAAGCTCCTCACGAACCTGCGCGCCGAGAAGCTCCCCGTGGTGTGCCTCGTCACCCCGGGCGACTCGATGCCCACCCCTGAGGATCTCGCTCCCTACGGCGCCGCCCTCATCGCGGGTGACCCGCTCGATCCGATGGCCCTCGTCAAGGCCCGCGTGACGCTGGCGCGCCTCCTCGTCCTGCCGGGCGACGACTCGCTCTTCAACCGTCAGGTCCTCGCCAAGGCCCGCCAGCTCAACCCCGAACTCAAGGTGCTCGTGCGCGTCAACACGCCCGAGGAGAAGGCCTCGATCGCCGCCTCCGAGGACACCGCCCTCGTCTGCGACCTCGACGCCGCCATCGATTCGATGACCCACCAGATCGGCACGGTCTTCCAGGAGGCCCACGGTCCGGTGCCCCAGGGTCAGATCAAGCGCGAGGACGAGGACCAGGGCCCGCAGGCCATGGAGGTCCGCGATCCGAGCTTCATCGCCAAGCAGACCCGCCGTCTGGGCGGTCTGTCGGCCGACGCCGCCAAGCATGCCG
This sequence comes from uncultured bacterium, assembly GCA_905215795.1. Taxonomy (GTDB): domain Bacteria; phylum Pseudomonadota; class Gammaproteobacteria; order Burkholderiales; family Burkholderiaceae_F; genus Sutterella. The sequence continues at coordinate 2,209 of CAJMRV010000114.1, forward strand.
GCCATGCCGTGGGCGAAGGCGCCCACAACGCCGCGGGCTGGCTCAAGTCGCGTTTCACCGAATGGCGTTCCCACCGCAAGGTGAAGGACAATGAAACCAAGGGGGACGACGTCCCCGCCGCTTCGAAGACCGACGAAGCAGCCGCTCCCGCCGACCAGGGCGCCGGGGCGGACGAAGGAGACAAGGGCGGCAGGGCCTGAGGCCGCACGCCGCCCGGCTCCCGCGATAAGAAAACACTGACCGCTCGAGAGAGCAAAGGAGAGGCACATGCCCATGGACAACCAGCTACTCTACGGCTTCGCCATCGCGATGGTCGTACTCGTCTTGATTCTCATCGGCATGGTGGCTTCGCTCAGGCGGAGCCTCAAGGCCGAGGAGATCCGCAAGGCGCTCGCCGAGGAGCTCGACGCGAGGCACGGCGAGGTGATGCGCAGGCTCGAGGCGCTTGAAGCGCTCGAGGACAAGGTGCGCCGCAGCAACGACGGCGTCGAACAGCTCCGTGGCGAACTCGTCAACATGAGGAACGTCACCCGCGAACTCTCCGAATCGATCCGCGAGCTCGGGGACACCCGCGTCGCGGCCGTCGAGTCGAGGATCGCCCTCCTGATGCAGTCCCTCAAGTGCCTGAACAAGGATGAGGACAAGGACGGCAAGGCGCCCGAACCCGCCGCCCCGGTGGTGAACGCCGAGCTCGCCTCGCAGCGCCCCGAGGAGGTCCGTCCCGCCGCCAAGGCCGGCGACGAAGACAAGGAGGCCGCTCCCGTGCCGTTCGACCGCGAGGACCTCGAGGCCACCGTCCGCATGGTGGGCGACGTGACCGCCGAGACCGCCAAGAAGGCCGCCGTCGTCACGGCAGCCGCCGCGAAGACGGCCGGCAAGTGGCTCGAGAAGTCCTGGCTGAAGATCAAGAAGAGCCGTGAAGAGGCTGCAGGTCCGCACGTCGTCGAGGAACTCTCCCATCCCGAGGCGCTCCATGACGAGGACGAACCGGCTCCCGTGAAGGACGCGGAAGACGCTCCCGAGGTGAAGCCTGAACCGAAGGAAGAAGTGAAGGCTGAAAAGGACGCAAAGGCTTGTGAGAAGCCCTGTTCCGACAAAGCGTGCGTGGCACCAACGAAGGTTGCCGCGGCGGTGAAGCCTGAAGAAAAACCTGCCGGGGAATCCGGGGAGAAGCCCGAAGCCAAACCGGCTGAAAAGCCTGCTGACAAGCCCGCGGAGAAACCCGCTGCACCCGTCAAGCCTGTTGAACCTGCGCCGGCGAAGACGGAGAAGTCCGAAAAGGCGGAGAAGCCTGCGAAGGAGGCCAAGCCTGAGAAGTCCGACAAAGCCGAAAAACCGCTGAAGGACGCGAAGGTTGAAAAGGTCGAAAAGGCCGCCAAACCTGAAAAGGCAGAAAAGGCTGCAAAGATCGAAAAGGCTGAAAAAGCGGAGAAGCCCGCCAAGCCTGAAAAGGACGGCAAGCCCGCCGATGGGAATCACCGTCCCGGCAAGCCCGGTCATCGTCACCACGCCCGCAAGGGTGCTCCGAAGGCCGAGGGCAAGTCCGAGGCCAAGGCCGGCAAGTAACGGCCGCTGAAAAACACGTCCGCGTTCCCGATCAAGGGGACGTCGGCCGCCCGGGGCGGTCGGTCCGGCACTCCAGGGACCGACCGCCTTTTTGCATTCTCCACTCCGCCTGCGTCAATCGGTGACGCATGCGGACACGGGAACCGGGGCCGAGGGGCTCCCCGGGGCCCCTTGAGGGCCGCCCGGGCTTACACTTTCGGGAGGGCCCCTTGCGCGCGGAGAGCGCCGACGGGCTTGATTACAGAGTCATTCAAAACAAACAAGGAAGAACCGGGAACACACCGGAAAAGGAGACCGAATCCATGGGAGAACCGATCCTCTGGCTCGTCGTGGCGCTCGCCGCCGCGACACTCGTCCTCACGGGCGTCGTCGTGTACCTGCTCCTGAGCGGGCGCCGCGCTGACTCCCGGGAGACGCTCGAGGTGCTCCTCGAGACCGAGCGCGACGCGATGATCGAGAACATCGTCCTGATGAACCGCGAGTCCGACGCCGCCCTGAGGGAGGCGATGGAACGCTCCGAAGGGGTGCTCCGCGGGGACGTCCAGTCGATCTTCAAGATCGTCCGCGAGGAACAGGCCCGCAGCGCCTCCGCCTTCGAGCGCTTCGCCAGGGACACCCGCGGCGACGCCGCCGGCACCGAGACGAAGGTGCTTCGCGAGCTCGTGGGCATCCGAAGCGACATGCAGGCGAGGATGAAGGAGGTGGTGCTCGACCATCAGAAGCAGAGCACCGAACTGGCCGGCCACCTCATGTCGATCCTGACCGAGATCAGGACGACGGTGGAGGGCAACCTCACGAAGATCCGCACCGACAACGACGTCAAGCTCGAGGAGATGCGGAGGACCGTCCAGGAGAAGCTCGACAAGACGCTGAGCGAACGACTCGCCGTGAGCTTCCGCACGGTCGACGAAAAGCTCGGCCTCGTGCAGAGCGGTCTGGGTGAGATGCGCTCCATGGCCGCCTCCGTTCGCGACCTCAAGGGCGTGCTCACCAACGTGAAGACGCGCGGCACCTACGGGGAGACCCAGCTCGAGGCGATCCTCTCGAACCTGCTCACCCCCGACCAGTACGAGTCCCAGGCGAGGATCTACCCGGGGAGCTCCCTGCAGGTGGACTTCGCCGTGAAGATGCCAGGTGTCAAGGGCGGCGAGCCCTGCTGGCTCCCGATGGACGCGAAGTTCCCCGTCGAGGACTACGACCGTCTGCTCAAGGCGGGCGAGGACGGCGACGCCGCGGCGCTCGCCAAGGCGAGGGCGGGGCTCGAGAGGGCCGTGCTCACGCAGGCCAAGTCGATCCATGAGAAGTACGTGAGGGCGCCGATCACGACCGAGTTCGCGGTGATGTACCTCCCGAGCGAGGGACTCTACGCGGAGGTGATCCGCATCCCAGGGCTCTTCGAGCGGCTCCAGCGCGAGTTCCACATCACGCCGGCCGGCCCGACCGTGGTGAGCGCCCTGATCAACAGCCTGCAGATGGGCTTCGTGACCCTCGCCCTGCAGGAGCGCAGCGCGGAGGTCTGGAAGGTCCTCGGCGACGTGAAGGCGGAGTTCGAGAAGTTCGCCGTCGGCTTTGAAAAGGTGAGGAAGAAGTTCGACGAGACCAAGAACAGCCTCGACCAGATGAGCACGCGCGAGCGCGTCATGCGCCGCAAGATGTCCTCGATCTCGCTTGCGAACGCGGAGGCGCTCCGGGCCGCCGAGGAGGAGTCCTCCGGCGCGGACGAAGAAGCTGATGAGGGATTCAACGGGGAAGAGCCCGTGGGCGTGGACGCCGCCGCCTCCGCTCGGGAGGCTGCTCCGTCATCAACCGCGGTTCCGCCCCATGCCAATTGATAGCAACTGATAGCAATTGATGGCAACTGATATCAACTGATGCCGATCGACGCCGACTGACGGCGTCCGGCCGTTCGGAAACGAAAACGGGCCGTCCCCCGGTTCTTGGAGGACGGCCCGTTTTGGTGCGCTGGGCATGCGCAGTATC
>CAJMRV010000115.1 GCA_905215795.1 uncultured bacterium
TCGAGGTCGTCGACGGGGGCGTAGTGCCCGAGCACCGGGGTGGAGCCGGTGGTGTTCGCCTTCATGGCGACGTCGATCTTCTCGCCCCCTTGTTCGACAACGGCTTCGACGTGGGTCCTCACGGAGCCCACGGCCGCCATGTCGAGCGTGAACTTCTCGGAAAGACGTCCCTTCGCGGTGAGCGCGAGGCCGATCTCGGGGAGGCCGTCCTTACGGGCGAACTCGGCGAGCCCGAAGCATTCCGCGCCGTGGAGCCGCTCGATGTCGTGGAGTGTGGCCGCGAGGCGCGTGTCGGTGTTCCAGCCCTTTGCCATCGTGGTGTCCGTTCGGAGGTCGAGCTGGAGTCCGGGGACGAAGACCGTGGCGTGGACGTCGGCGCGGTTCCCGAAGGCGGACCCCTCGAGCGTGACGGCGTCGACGGGGATCACGAGCGGCTTGTCGGCCGCATCCTCTGTCTTCCGTGTCTTCCGAGCTTTTCCGGACTTGCCGGTGGAGGCGGGATTCGCTTGTTCAACGGTGTTTCCACCCGCGATCGTGATCGTGTTCCTCGTCATCGCGAACGCGTCGACCTTGACGGCGATCGGGATGTCGATCGTGGGGAGGTCCTTTAGGACGCCCGTCCAGAAGGCCTTGTCGTTCCTCGTCTTCTTCACCCTGGCCTTGGCGGTCTTGCCGCCCATCGGGTGCGCGGGCGAAACGGCGGGCGGAAGGCCGGCGCCGGCCGTGGTCTTCACGCCGGCGGCTGCATCGGCCTTGTCGATTGTTTGTTCAGCGGACTTTTCCTCGGGTTTCTCGTCCGTCTTTGAAACGACGACGGAGAGCCCCTCCGTGGCGAAGCGTTCGACGACGAGTCCCTTTTCGCCGGGACCGAAGGACGCGGCGGCGGAAAGCGAGGCGAGGCCCGCGTCGAGCCCCGGGGCCTTGACGGACGTGTTCATGAGCGAGAGCTTCGCGAGGCGCACGCCGACCGGCATGTCGATCGGACCGAGCGGCTTCGAATCCGGCTTTTCGGGCGAGGGCTTCACGTGGGTCGCGTCCACGGAGAGCCCCTTGAGGGCGATCCCGTCGATCGTCCACGTCTTTTTGAGCACCGTCGACCAGGCGAAGTCGAGGTGAGCGGACTCGAGGTCGACGACGAGGCCTGATTCGGGTGCGAAGCGCACCCCCTCGAGCGTGAGGTCGGACCAATCGCCGGCGACGCGGTTGACTTCAAGGCCGTCGACAAACGAGAGCCCCTTCACGGTGATCCAGCGCTGCACGGCCGGGGTCGAAAGGAGCAGGGCGGAGGCGCCGAGCGTCGCGAGCACGCCCACGGCCGTCGCCTTCATCCAGAAGAGCGTGCCGCGGGGGCGCCTGCCTGCTGCCGCCGCCTTTCCTTGTCCGGCCGTCGTTCCCGCGTTTTTGTCGTGGGTCTCCGGCGATTTCGTCTTGTCGTCGAGTCTGTCGGTCATGCCTGAATTCTTTCCCGGCCGGAGCCGGGGTCTTGTATTGGGTCGTCTTTATGGGTCGTGTCTTCCATCGTGCCTTCGGTCGTGTCTTCCGCCGCGCTTCCTTCAACTGCGGTTCCGGACACGTGCCTCATGCGGCTTTCTCAGAGCACGCTGCCGAGGCCGATGTAGAAGTGCCACTTCCTCTTCTCATGCGGGTCCTTCCTCCCGACCGGATGGGCGAGGTCGAACTTGATCGGTCCGACGGGCGAGGCCCAGCGCACGCCGAAGCCCGCGCCCTCCTTGGGGCGGAATTTCTTGAAGGAGTTGACGGCGTCGCCCGCGTCGAAGAACACGGCGCCCCACCAGTTCCCGGTGATGCGGTGGCGGTATTCGATCGAGCCCGTCACGAGGTAGCGCCCGCCCGTGAGTTCGCCGTCGGCGTTCCTCGGGGAGAGCTTCTGGTAGCCGTAGCCGCGCACCGAATTGTCGCCGCCCGCGAAGAAGCGCAGGTCCGGCGGGATCCTGTCGAAGTCCGGCGTGGCGATGGCGCCCGCACGGGCGCGCACCACGATGCGGTGGTTCTCGCGGTAGGTCCTCAGCCAGATGTTCTCGGCGGTGACGCGCGCGAAGGTGACGTCGGACAAGAAGCCCTTCTGGGCGATGTCGACCGAGTAGCGCTGCGTGTCGCCCCACGAGGGCGAGAGGCCGCCCCGCTGGCGGGTGCGTGTCGCGGAGATCCCCGGCATGAAGATCTTGGTCTTCTGCCGGTCGGCGTCGGCCTGCGTGAACTGGTTCACGCTGTAGCGGAGCGTCCCCGCGAGTTTCCAGCCCGTCCTCGTCTGGTGCATGCGTGAGAGGCCGAGCACCCAGCTCGACTGGTCGGTGTCGTTCAACTTGGAGTGGCGTCCGCCCGCCTGGTAGAGCCAGTAGTCGGTGAGCGGCGAGCGCTTGATCGGGACCTTGTAGGTGAAGTCCTGGCTCTGCTCGGGTTTGGAGAGCGCCGTCGTCGACGTGAAGGAGTGCCCGTGACGGTTCATCCAGGGCTTGTTCCAGGAGAGCTTCCCGTGCACGCCCACGTCGGTCGAGACGCCGAGGCCCACCTCCATGCGGTTCTTGTCCTGCATGACGAGGTTCGCGTCCATCGGGAGGACATGATCGGGCGAGAGAGCGGGCCCCGACGGAGCCACGATCGCCGAGCGGAACCAGTCGCTTTCCTGGAGGCGGCGGTTGTAAAGGGAGACCTTGGCCGCGTCGTAGGGCTCGCCCACGCGGAAGGGACTCAGCGACTCGATCATCCGGGGCTCGAGTTCGGAGCCTTCGATCGTGAGGTTCCCGAACGTCCAGCGCGGACCCGTCTCGAAGACGAGGCGCCAGAAGGCCTCGCGCCTTGCGGGCGAGACGGCGAGTTCATGGACGGGGAAGCGGGCGTTGAAGTACCCGTAGAGCATCGCCTCGGTGTTGAGGTCGCTCTTGACGGATTCGTAGAGGCCCTGGTCGAGGACGTCGCCCTTTTTGGGGAGCCTTGAGAGGACCTTCCGGAAGGGTTCGAAGTCGCGTCCCTCGCCGCGGATCTCCACCTCGACGCCGGCGATCCGGACGGGTTCGCCCGGATGGATCCGGACGAGGAGCGGCCGGGGCTCGCCCTTCTTCAAGTTCTTCACGTTGAGGGTCTCGACCGTCACTTCGGGCTCGAAGTAGCCGAGCGCGGACATGGCGGTCTTCACGGACTTGACGAGGCGCGGACGGTCGACGTCGCGCGAGCGGAGCATCTGTTCGAGCGGGGCGATGTAGGCGAGCACGTTCTCGCGGAGCGCCCCCTTGACGCCGAAGACGGCGATGTGGGCGTCCTCACCGTCGAAGAGGCCGGCTTGAGCCGTTCCCGGAAGGGTGAAAAGACACGCGAGGCCCGCGGTGACCGCGGCCGTGGTGAGGAGCGTCCTGATGCGTTTCATGGCGCCGCGGCCGTTTCCGGGGCGCAGGCAACCCCTCGGATCCGTCCCGTCGGGGGATCCGGGCGTGTGAACGCGCGTGTTGTTGGGGATCGTCATCCTTGTTGTCGACTCCTCGGTGCTCGCGTCCGGCCCTTTGCTTTCGGCATGCCGGGCGCATGTTCGTCAACGCCGATTGTATCATGCGCACCCGTCGGGAAAAGCCTTGTTTCAAGGGAGGAGCGGGGTTTCCGGGAGGCTCTGCGGGGGCCTTGGGAAAAAGCCCGTCGAAGACGAAAAAGGGTTCCGGCGCGGTGGATGCGTCGGAACCCTAGGATCTTTTGGTTTCCCTTCGGACGGGTTTTCAACCGGCGGGAGGTCTTTTCGTCCTCACTTGACGGGGAGCACCGCCTCGAAGAGGCCGGGCGCCTCGATCTCCTCTCCGCCCGTCATGACGGCCGTCACCTGGTGCGCGGGAAGGTTCCCCGTGGCGGGGACCGTCACGGAGTGGGAGCGGAAGCGTTTCTTCGTGAGCCGGTCGACGAGGAAGCAGCCCTCGTCGTCGAGTTCGAGCGTGAAGCGGTCGCTCTCAAGCGGCGTTCTTTGGGAAACAGGGATCGCCTCGACGGACCCCTCGGGGATGTTGTCGGGGAGCACCGCGTTGGCGCGGGTGTTCGCCTTGACGACGCACTCCCAGGTTCCCCAGACAGCGTAGAACGTCGAGAGGAACTCCTCGAAGGTCGCATCCACGATCCATTCGCCGAAGCGGTCGATCGTCGGTTCGTCGAGCACCACCCTCAGGAGGCGCTTGGCGTGCGGGGGCGTCATCGAGGGCTTGTGGCGCTCGATGTCGCAGAAGAGCGCGGCGTTGGTCGCCGAGACGGCGGCGGCGAGGCCCGCCTCGGTGTGGGAGAGACTCGTCTCCAGGACGTACGGGAAGCGCTTTTCGTCGGCGTCGACGGGGATGAGGCGGGGGCTGTCGGGCGCCCGTTCAAGAAGCTGGAAGTCCGCGCCCGTCATGCGGCGGGCGGCCTCGAGCGCGATCACGCGGGCTCCGAGGCTCTGGTAGCGGCGCCCGGCATGCGCGAAGCGCACGAGGCGCGAGCGCGTCGAGTCGCTCATCTCCTTCATGTAGTAGGTCTCCGCTTCGAACGAGAACGGGGTCTCGCCCTCGTGGCGCAGGAACGTCACGACGGGTTCGAACTCGCCCGGGGGGACGTCGGAGAATCGACCGAGCGTCCTGAAGGGGGAGAAATGGGCGGTGGGAATCGCTTCGAACATGGTTTCGTCGTGGAGCCTTCTGTGAGCGGTGGAATCGTCCGTCGGGACGGTTTCCCCGCGGGTGTCGGGTGGGAGGCGGAATGCGTGCGTGGAATGTGCGGGAAAGCACTCAAAAGCGCTTTAAAACAGGACGGAATGGGAGGGAGGGACCCGCGCGAAGCGGACCGGTCGGCGGGACGAGCGTCGATTCGTCCCATGCGGCGGGGTCCGCAAGGCGTCAAGAAAGGCCCTGGTGAGGCAGGCGTGGCCGGCCTCGTCGGAACCCGCCTTGGTGACGCGGCCCGGACGGACGTCCCCGGGGCTCGCACAAGCAGGGGGACACCTGTCCGGAGAGGGCACTAGCAGCGGATCCCTCCTTCCCGGAACCGTTACCTCAACTATACCATGCGCCCCCGCCCGAGTGGCCCTCCCGAGGGGGCGGAACCGGGCTTCCCGGAGGGGTTCCGCGGCGATGGACGTCCCTTCGGGAGCCCCGTCGACGGGCACCAGGGACGATGGTGATGAAGAGGCATGAAGGGGTGCGGAGGGAGTGGCCGCGATGCGTGGAGGGAGAGTGCGGGCGGGAGGCGCCGGGCCCCCGTTTGTGACGCCCGCGGCGGTGTCGGGAACGGCCGCGGGCGCTCTCCGGGGCGTCCCCCGGCGCTCTTCTTAATCCTGGTTCGTCGGTCGGATACTCCTGATATATGAGGAAAATATGTCGGAGGGCATTATCGGGCCGGTCCGGGCTGAATGCGGATTCAGGAAAAAAGAATGAAGGAAGCGGGAAAAAAGGGGGCCTCCCCATTAAGGGGGATTAATGAACAGGGATTCACAATAGCGTCCAAGTCGGTTGCCTGTGAAAAGCCGTTCGATTATGACCTAATAAGGAGACAACCACGATGTTGTCAATCGCCGCCTCCGGGTTGGTGAACGGCATTGGGGATTCCCCCTAATCATGTGAGGGGATGAGCTTTCATACCCCGAATTGGGGATTCGGATCCGCCCCGAGCTCTTGGGGGGCATGGGGTTCGGGGGGATTCTCGGGGAAAGGGCTTTGTTTCAGGATGTGTTCCCGACCTCGGGGTCGGGGTTTTCCTCAATCCCCGAGCC
>CAJMRV010000116.1 GCA_905215795.1 uncultured bacterium
CCGTCGTGCTCTCAAGTCCCTTCAGGCCAGCCCTGATTAGACGCATGCGTGACGGCCGCTTCATCAACCCAGACACAAGAAGGTTAAAGCCATGCATATTGTCAACTCCGTCAAACTCGACTTCAAGGACGTCCTCATCCGCCCGAAGCGCTCCACGCTCACCTCGAGGAGTGAAGTCGACATCACCCGCGAATTCAAGTTCCTCCACTCGCCCGTCAAGTACCACGCCATCCCCGTGATCGCCGCCAACATGGACACCACGGGCACCTTCGAGATGGCCGCCGCGCTCGGCCGCCACCAGCTCTCGACGGCCCTCCACAAGCACTACTCCGAGGAGGAGTACGTCGAGTTCTTCAAGAACCTCAAGTGCAAGAGCGAGGCCTGGTACTCGCTCGGCATCGGCGACAAGGACTGGCAGAAGTTCCAGAACGTGATGGCCGCCGCCCCGGGCGCCATCCAGTACGTCTGCATCGACGTCGCCAACGGCTACACCGAGGCGTTCGTCGCCTTCGTGAGGAAGGTCAGGAACACCTATCCCGACCTCGTCATCATGGCGGGCAACGTCGTCACGGGCGACATGACCGAGGAGCTCCTCCTCTCTGGCGCCGACATCGTCAAGGTGGGCATCGGCCCGGGTTCCGTCTGCACGACCCGCAAGATGACGGGCGTGGGCTACCCGCAGCTCTCCGCGATCATCGAGTGCGCCGACGCCGCCCACGGCCTGGGCGGCCGCATCTGCGCCGACGGCGGCTGCACGGTCCCCGGCGACATCGCCAAGGCCTTCGGCGGCGGCGCCGACTTCGTGATGCTCGGCGGCATGCTCGCCGGCTACGACGAAGCGGGCGGCGAACTCGTCGAGAAGGACGGCAAGAAGTTCAAGCGCTTCTACGGCATGAGCTCCAAGGACGCCATGGACAAGTACGCCGGCGGCGTCGCCAAGTACCGCGCCGCGGAAGGCAAGAGCGTGCTCATCCCCTCCAAGGGCCCGGTCGAGCAGGCCTGCCAGGACATCACCGGCGGCGTTCGCTCCGCGTGCACCTACGTGGGCGCCCGCCGATTGAAGGAACTCACGATGCGCACCACGTTCGTGCGCGTCAACATGCAGTTGAACGAGGTCTTCGGGAAGTCGCTCTAAGCGATCCGCTCCGAAGTCCGCACCGTCCGCCCGCGGGGGCCGGGGATCCAGAAGCACAAGCCTCCGCTTCGGGTGGATCCCCGCCTCCGGGGCGCTCCGGATGAAGGAAGGACTTCAACCCCGGAGTCGACTCAACACGGGAAGGCCCGCCCGGTCTCCATGTCGCATGACACGGACCGGACGGGCCTTCCTTTTTTTCTCTGCTTTTTCGTCGTCTGTTTTATCGCCAGTTCTGCCGTCTGTTTTTTAGAGTCTGTTTTTCCGCCTTCCGTTCATCCGCCCCGCTTTCCAGGGGGCATGACCGGAACGCACCTGAGTTCCGGCGCGTCACTCCTCGGCGGCGAGTCCTGCGCGGGCGAGCACTTTGAAGGCGGCGATCGGGTTGTGGTCGCCGAAGCCGGCCGGGCACGTCCTCGTGGCGAGCGCACAGAGGGCGGCGCCCGCCATGGCGCCCGCGACGAAATGGTCCTCGAACAAGGGGTCGAGTCCGTCGATGACGGTCTCCCAGAGGCCGATGTCGGCGGGGTCGGTGACGCTGAAGACGGGGTGTCCGCCGAAGATCTTGCGCTCATAGGTGTTGGCGTCCTCCACGGGGGCGTCCCCACCGGCTTCCACTTCGGCTTTCTTTTCGGCTTTCTCTCCGGCTTCCTCCACCTTTTTCTCTTGCTCTTTCCCTTCCTCAAGCTCCCCGGAGGAGCCCGCACGCGTGCCGTCCTCCATCCCGGCTGCGGCCGCCGGCTTTTCGTCTTCTTCCTTCACGTCCCAGCGTTCGTCCTCGGGCGTGCCGTCCGCGTTCATCCTCACCACCCACGGCCAGGCCGCGTCGAGTTCCGCGCGGGTGATCCCCGCCTGCGCGAAGACCCGGCGGTTGATGAGGAAGCGTGCATAGTAAAGGCGCGGCGCCTTCTTGAGGCGCCTCACCATGAAGAGGTTTCCGTAGGGGGCGCGCAGGCGCAGCACCACGTCGTGGGACTGCGCGTCCGAGACGTCGAGCACCGTGAAGCGCCCGAGCGTGTTCGCGGGATCGATGAGCGCCGTGGCGACGTAGCCCGCCGTCGCGTCGACGAGCTCGCGGGAGCGCTCGAGCGAGGCGAACGCCTTCCAGCGGATCCGCATGGCGGGGTCGGCGCGCCGGTTCACGTCCATCCATTGCTGGTGGAGCCCCACGCCGAGCGTCCTCCGTCCGAGGAAGGCCGCCACGTCCTCCTCGTCGTAGGCCTCGACGAAGGGGGTGTCCCCGAGGACCTCGCGCTTCCGGTTGCCGGTGAAGTTCGCGAGCGGGAGCTTCGAGTCGCGCGCCAGCGCGATCATGGCGGCCTCGCGTTCGGGGAGCTTCGCCTCGGCGACGTTCACGAATCCGAGGAACGAGGTGACGACACCGCGCTCGCGGTGCGCCCGGAAGCGGCGGTCGAGGTCGACCGTGCGCCCCACGTAGACGCTCCCGTCGCCGCGGAACTGGACGTAGAGCCCCGTGAGGCGCCCGCGTTCGTCGCGGCGCGCTTCGGGGAAGGCCTGCTTGATGTTGGTGAGGCCCCGCACGTCGGCGAGGAAGCGGAAGCCGAGGTAGCGGGCGATCTCGGCGGCTTGTTCGAAGGTCATGGTCGGTTGGGCTCCCGGTCCGGGTGCTCCCGCGGAGGGTCGCGGGACGTCGATTCCTCAAGGATACACAGGGAGATGGTCGCATTCAAGGCGGACGTGACGGAAAACGCCCGCCGCCTCCACTCTTGGGAGGACGACGGGCGTTGGTGTGTGCCGGAGGGTCAGGAGATCCGTGGGGATCCGGATGCCGGTCGGTGCCGGATCATCCCGGGATCACCCTGCGGTCACCACGGAACCTCCCTGCCTTTCCCTTTAGTCCTGGCCGGGGAGCACTTCGAAGGTGCCCACGGTGACGAGCTCCTTCTCGCGCATCATCATGCGGCCCTTGGAGATCACGTGGGTGAGCTCCATGTCGGGCGTGAAGACGTTGAGGTTGGCGAGGACGCCTTCCTTGATGACGCCGTGGCCGGCGAGGTTGAGGCCCTGGGCGACGTTCTTCGTCACGAAGGGGAGGGCCTTTTCGACGGGCATGCCGTGCTTGACGATCAGTTCGCGGACCTGCTTGAGGTTCTCGTCGACGCCGCCCACGCCGAGGCCGACCATCTCGCCCTTGTCGTTGAAGCGCGGGATCGAGCCGTGGCCGTCCGTGCTCATCGTGATGAGCTGCGGATCGACGCCCGCCTCGAGCGCCTCGATGATCGCCGCCGCGGGGCTCTCGAAGTCGTCGACCTGGATCCCGGAGGTGATGTCGATGCGGCCGCCCTTCAGGGCGAATCCGACCGCCGCCTCGAAGACGGCCTTCTGGCGGTTGACGTGGGTCGGGCGGATGTGGCGGATCGGCATGCCGCGGCGGACGATCTCGTCGAACATCGCGAAGGGCCCGGGGATGTTCCCCAGATGCACGTGGAGCACGCCGAGCTTCCCGGCGATCATGCCGCCCACGCGGATCTCCGCGAGGAGCGAGAGGACGTTCTCAAGCGTGGGGAAGCTCGAGCGGTGGTCGCCCAAGGCGATCTTGCAGCCCACCACCTCGGGGACGAGGAGGAGGTCCTTCGCGACCGAGCCCGAGAGCGTCGTCGCCGGGTAGCGGTAGTTCGAGGTGTACATCCAGGTGTTCACGCCTTCGCTCGAGAGGGCGCGCACCTTGGCGAGCAGGTTCTCGATCGAGCGGGTCGTGAAGTCGGTCCCGGAGACGCCCACGACGTTCGTGGTGCCGCAGAGCACGAGTTCGGAGAGGAAGAGTTCGGGGGTGCGGGTGGCAGGACCGCCTTCACCGCCGCCGCCCGTGACGTGGATGTGCTGGTCGAAGAAGCCCGGGGTGACGATGCGGCCCTTGAGGTCGATCACCTCGGTGCCGGGGAGCACGTCGGCGAGGTTCGCACCGATCCGGAGGATGCGGTCGTTGGCGATGAGGACGTCGTTGACGCCCTTGTTCTCGGGGGTGTATACGTGCGCGTTCTTCAGAAGAATGGGCATGGGTCGGTCTCCTTGTTCGTCGGGGGCGCCGGGGTCGATCGGGATGAAAGGGGGCGCCCCGTCGTTGTCCAATGGGACCCCCGCCGAAAAAAACGGGGGCCGTCTCCAAAGCATACATGAGCCGGGGCGGCTCTCCAAATCAAACGGGGCCCTCTAGGGGAAAGGGATTAGAAGGCGGGCGGAGGCGCGACGGGATGCCGGAGCACCCGCCCGCGGGGCGCCCCCGGCTCCCGCGGAAAGGCCACGGAAAGGGCATGAAAAAAGCTCCCGAAAACGTAAAACAATGTTTCAGAGAATGGAGAAACACGGATTTTCCGTTCCGCCACAGGGGTTTTCACGATTACATAAAAGTGTCTAATTCCTTTGGGCGACCCTTCAAGTCGTGGAGTGTCTTTGTTAAACTCGGATGGACGGGGGACGGCCCCTTTCCGCTTCCCGCCCGCGACGAACCACAACGATCCATGGACCAACCGAAGATCATGAACGACAAGCCGATACTCCCCGCAGCCGCCGGCTGCGACCTCGACGAACAGGCCCAGCGCGAGCTCCTCGCCCAGTATGTCAAGCAGAGCATGCTCGAGGACCGCTGGGAGGACGAGGTCCTCCCCTTCAAGAAGCTCTACAGCTACTACGAATGCGCCATCATGGAGGTGGAGACGAAGTTCGAGGTGCTCTCCACCGAGATGAGCCTCTACGACGACAAGAACCCGATCGAGAACATCAAGTCGCGCCTGAAGCGCATCGACTCGATCGTGAGGAAGCTAGACCGGCGCGGGCTCGCCACCACGTTCGAGAACATCGAACGGCACTTGAACGACATCGCCGGCGTGCGCGTCATCTGCTCCTTCGAGCGCGACGTCTACCGCGTCTTCCAGGCCTTCATCAGCCAGGACGACGTACACGTGATCGAGGTGAAGGACTACATCGCCAACCCCAAGCCCAACGGCTACCGCTCGCTCCACGTCATCGTGGACATCCCGATCTTCCTCTACCAGGAGACCAAGCGGATCAAGGTGGAGATCCAGCTGAGGACGCTCGCCATGGACGTCTGGGCGAGCCTCGAGCACAAGATCCGCTACAAGAAGCGTCTCAACGACGCCCAGCAGAGGATCGTCGCCGAGGCGCTCCTCAACTGCGCCAACTACTGCCACACGGTCGACGCCGAGATGGAGGAGACTTTGAAGACGCTCGAGAGCGCGCGCCTTGAAAACGACGCCGCCCGCCGCACCGCCGACGACATCGAGCCGGTCGCGGACGACGGGGAAACGAAAGCGAAAGCCGCGGGCGCACCGGAACCGTCGGCGCCTCTGATGCCGGCCGCTCCCGGCATGCACGCCGGTCAGGACCTCCTTGATTCGGACCTCGCCGACGAGTTCCTCGACATCCACTCCGTCGAGGCCACCGAGGCCCATTCGATGTCGCGCGGCGCCCACCTCGCGATCACGAACGAGGTCGCCGCAGGCGCAGCTCAAGCCTCCCATGACGCCCATTCCGAAACCCCCACGCCGCGCGAACTCGCCGCGTGCACGGCGGCCGC
>CAJMRV010000117.1 GCA_905215795.1 uncultured bacterium
AAAACGTTTTCCCGCGGCGTCTTGAAAAACCCTCCGGAGCCCTTTAGCGACACCACTTGTTGGGCTAGACTGGAGATGAAGCACAAGAGCTTCGTTTTTCGCTGGACCGTCACGGTCCTCCGGACATGGGAGGGCCGCAAACGAACGAGGAGGAAGGACGATGTGCGAGGTCTTCGCTTATGTCGACGAGGCGGGCGCGCTTTCGGCGCGCAACCAGGATTTCTTCTATGGAGGCGTGATGTTCTTCTCGAGGAAGGAGTGCGACAGGACGTCGAGACGCTACAACGCGGCCGAGAGTGAGTACCGGCGCGAATTCAGCGTCTCCAGGAGGACAAGGGAGCTCAAGGGAAGGCGGGGACCGCAGCTGCGGCACCGCCTTCTTTCCGTTCTGGAGGGGGAGCTTCCCCTTCGGGATCGTGCTCCGGCGGGAACACGCCCCCGAGTCGCTCTACCGGAGCGGGCGCAACGCCTGCCAGTACCTCGACCACCTCCTCGTGATGGCGATCGATGAGGCGTTGAGGGCCGCCTCGATGTTCCGGCGCTGCAGCATCGACGACGTCTCCCGGCTCTCGCTCACGCTCGATCAGTACCCGAGGGCGAAGGGCTGCGAGGACGGTCTGAAGCGGAAGCTCGAGATGCATCTCTCCGAAGGGTTCTACGGGCCGGAGCCCACCCGCTACAACGAACCCGTCCTTCCGAACCTCGACGACCTCGACGTCACCTACGTCGACTCGAGGACGTGCACGCTCGTCAGGGCCGCCGACGTGGTCGTCACCGAACTGAGGATGACCTCCGAGAAGAAGGAGAACATCGGCGAGTTCTTCCCGTTCATGCCTGTCCTTGAAGTCTGAACGAACGACCTCCCGACAAAGTGAAAGGCCGCTTCCGGAGCCTTCGGGTTCCGGAAGCGGCCTTCCTTTCGTTCGGACCGTTCGTGGCGCCGGTCAGTCCCGGCGCTTTTCGATCACGGTGACGTACTCCGTGCCCGAGTCACCCTCGCGGGTGCGCTGTTCGACGCAGCGGTGACCGGTCTGCGAGCAGAAGAGCTCGAAGTCGGCCGGGGCGTGCGGGTCCGTGGTCACGACCCGGAGCAGGGCGCCGGGTTCGAGACCCCTCAGGGCCTTCTTGGCCCTGAGGATCGGCATCGGACACACGAGGCCGGGGAGGCAGAGCTCCCCGTCGACGGTTTCGATCACCGGGGCGTCCATCAGAGACGGCTCTCGATGAACTCGGGGATCACGGCGAGCAGGTCGTCGAGACCCTCGGCGCTCGGGGCGCCGGCCATGGCGAGGTCGGGCTTGCCGCCGCCCTTGCCGCCGAGCTTGACGGCGACGGTCTTGACGAGGTCGCCGGCCTTGATCTTCGAGGTGAGGGCCTTGGCCACGCCCGCGGCGAGCTGGACCTTGCCTTCCTCGGAGACGCTCGCGAGGACGACGATGCCGCCGCCGAGCTTGTCGACCATGTTGGAGACCTCTTCACGGAGGACCTTCGCCTCGACGCCGTCCATGCGGCCGGCGAGCACCTTCACGCCCTTGACCTCGCGGGCCTGGGAGAGGAGTTCGCGGCCAAGGTTGGCGGCCATCTTCTGCTTGAGTTCCTGATAGGCCTTTTCAAGGGCCTTCATCGCTTCGAGCTGGTCCTCGACCTTGGCGGGGAGGTCCGCGCCGTGGCACTTGAGCAGGGCGCCCGCGGCGTCGATGACGTCGGCGTTTTCCTGGGCGGCGTGGAGGGCGTTCATGCCCGTGACCGCTTCGATGCGGCGCACGCCGGCGGCGATGCCGGATTCGGCGAGGATCTTGAACGAGCCGATGTCGCCGGTGCGTTCGACGTGGGTGCCGCCGCAGAGCTCCTTGGACGTGCCGATCGTGAGCACGCGCACGGTTTCACCGTACTTTTCACCGAAGAGCATCATGGCGCCTTCGTCCTTGGCCTCTTCGAGCTTCATCACGCGGGCCTCGACCTTGGTGTTGGCGAGGATCTCGGCGTTGACGAGTTCTTCGACGGCCTTGATCTGTTCGGCCGTGACGGGCTGGCCGTGGGCGAAGTCGAAGCGCGTGGACTCGGGCGTCACGAGGGAGCCCTTCTGCACGACGTGCTCGCCGAGGACCTTCTTGAGGGCCTTCTGCAGCAGGTGCGTGGCGGAGTGGTTGCGCATCGAGGCCTTGCGGCGCTCTTCGTCGACGACGAGCTTGAATTCGTCGCCGACCTTCACGGAGCCTTCGTGCACGTGGCAGTGCTGGCCGGTGACCTTGGCCTTGATCTTGAAGGTGTCGAGCACCTCGAGGATCGTGCTGGCGTTCTTGGCGGAGCCGGTGTCGCCCGTCTGTCCGCCGGATTCAGCGTAGAACGGGGTCTTGTCGAAGACGACGACGGCGTCCTCGCCGGCCTCGACCTTGTCGACCTGTTCGCCGTTGAGGTAGAGGGCGGTGACGCGGGCGCCTTCGGTCTCGAGGCCTTCGTAGCCCGTGAAGACCGTGTCGGCGCCTTCATACTCGAGGCCGGCGGCCATCTTGAACTTGGCGTTGGCGCGGGCGGCCTGGCGCTGGCGTTCCATGGCGGCGTCGAAGCCGTCGGTGTCGATCTTCAGGCCGCGTTCACGGCAGACGTCGCCCGTCAGGTCGGCAGGGAAGCCGTACGTGTCGTGGAGCTTGAAGAGGATCTCGCCGTCGAGCGTGCCGGTGGTGTTCTCGGCGATGGCCTGTTCGAGCAGTTCCATGCCCTTGGAGATCGTCTGGAAGAAGCGGCGTTCCTCCTCTTCGATCACCTTCTCGATGTTCGTGTTGTTGAGTTCGGGATACGCTTCGGCCATTTCGGCGCGCACGGCGTCCACGAGCTTGTAGAAGAACGGGGCGCGGGCGCCGAGCTTGTAGCCGTGGCGGATGGCGCGGCGGCAGATGCGGCGCAGCACGTAGGAGCGGCCTTCGTTGCCCGGCACGATGCCGTCGGCGATCGAGAAGGCGCAGGAGCGGATGTGGTCGGCGATCACTTTGAGCGAGGGGCTCTTGGGGTCGACCTTCTCTTCGCTGACGCTCTCGACGGCGGCCTTGGACGCGGCGAGCAGGCGCACGAACAGGTCGATGTCGTAGTTGTTGTGCACGCCCTGGAGGACGGCGGCGATGCGTTCGAGGCCCATGCCCGTGTCCACGGAGGGCTTCGGAAGCTTGTTCATGACGCCCTTTTCATCGCGGTTGTACTGCATGAACACGAGGTTCCAGATCTCGATGTAGCGGTCGCCGTCTTCGTCGGGGCTCCCCGGAGGGCCGCCGGCGACGTCTTCACCGTGGTCGTAGAAGATCTCGGTGCAGGGGCCGCACGGACCCGTGTCGCCCATCATCCAGAAGTTGTCGGACATGTAGCGGGCGCCCTTGTTGTCGCCGATGCGCACGATGCGTTCGGCCGGGACGCCGACTTCCTTGTTCCAGATGTCGTAGGCCTCGTCGTCCTCCTGGTAGACGGTCACCCAGAGCTTCTCGGCCGGGAGCTTGAAGTGCTTCGTGAGCAGTTCCCAGGCGAAGTGGATGGCGTCGTGCTTGAAGTAGTCGCCGAAGGAGAAGTTCCCGAGCATTTCGAAGAACGTGTGGTGGCGGGCGGTGTAGCCGACGTTGTCGAGGTCGTTGTGCTTGCCGCCGGCGCGGATGCACTTCTGGGAGGTCGTGGCGCGGCTGTAGGGGCGCTTGTCGAAGCCCAGGAACACGTCCTTGAACTGGTTCATGCCGGCGTTCGTGAAGAGCAACGTGGGGTCGTTGCCCGGGACCACGGGACTCGAACTGACGATCGTGTGGCCCTTGCTTTCGTAAAACTTCAGAAAGGTCTTACGTATGTCTGCAACTTTCATAGTCTTGATTTTTCTAACTGTGCCGGGGCCATGGCGGGGCGTTGGCGGCCGCCCGGGCCGACGGCGGAATCCGTTCGCCGCCGGGGTCCGACCCCCAGTTGCGGGGGCGCCGAGGCGGCATGCGAGGAATTAAGTTTATCACTTGCAGGGGAAAACTTCGCAGATGAAGCGCCGCGGGAGTCCACCGGAGGGCAAAAAAAGGGGGGCGAAGCGTCTTCTCGACGTTCCGTCCCCCATCGGGAAGGCTTGTCCCGGAGTCAGGCGATCCTGGAGTAGCCGCCGGCGCGGGTCGACTCGCGCAGGTAGCGGTCGAACTGCATGGCCACGGCCCTCACGAAGATCTTGCCCTTGGGCAGCACGACGATGCGGTCGTCGTAGACCTTGACGAGCTCGTGCTTCTCGTAGGGACGCATGCGGGCGAGTTCATAGGCGAAGACCTCGTCGAACTTGATGCCGAAGCGTTCCTCGACGTCGCGCTTCCTGAGTTCGAAGTTGCACATGATCGTCATGATGCAGAAGTGGCGCAGACGGTCGTCCTCGCTCAGGCGGTAGCCGCGGTTGGTGGCCAGATGGCCTTCGCGGATTGCGGCGTAGTACTCGTCGAGTTCGCGCGGGTTGCAGGCGTACGTGCCGCCAATCTTCGAGATCGAGCTCACGCCGAGGGCGACCATGTCGCATTCGGCCTTGGTCGAGTAGCCCTGGAAGTTCCTCTGGAGGGTGCCCTCCTTCTGGGCGCGGCTCAGCTCGTCGTCCTCCTTGGCGAAGTGGTCCATGCCGATGTAGCGGTAGCCGTTCGCGGTGAGGCGGCGAATCGCGTCGAACATGATGTTGACCTTCTCGACGGTGTCGGGGAGGTCCGCCGGGAGGATGCGGCGCTGGGGCTTGAAGTGGTTCGGAAGGTGAGCGTAGTGGTAGAGCGCGATGCGGTCCGGGGAGAGTTCGAGGACCTGGTCGATCGTGCGGCTGAACGTCTCGCGGGTCTGCTTGGGCAGGCCGTAGATGAGGTCCATGTTGATCGATTCGAAGCCGTTGGAGCGGGCCGCCTCGAGCGTGGTCTTGACCATGTCGAAGGGCTGGATGCGGTTGACGGCCTTCTGGGTGGCCTCGTTGAAGTCCTGCACGCCGAGGCTCATGCGGTTCAGACCGAGGCGGGCGAGGAGCTCGACCTTCTCGGGCGGGCACGAACGCGGGTCCACCTCGATGGAGAACTCGCCCTTTTCAGCGAGCGGGAAGCGGGCCTTGAGCATCTCGAGCAGGCGCACGAGCTCCTCGTCCTCGAGGAACGTGGGCGTGCCGCCGCCGAAGTGGAGCTGTTCGAGGACCTGGCTGCCGGTGAGCTTGGACTTGACGAGGTCGGCCTCGCGCTCGAGGATGTCGAGGTACTCGCCGCTCTTGGAGTGGTCGCGGGTGACGATCTTGTTGCAGCCGCAGTAGAAGCACACGTCGTTGCAGAACGGCACGTGCACGTAGAGGGAGAGCGGTGCGTGGGCGGCGTCGTCGCCACGGTGGGCGAGGGCCTCTTCATAGTCCTTCGCGGTGAAGAGCGCGTTGAAGCGGTCCGCCGTCGGGTAGGAGGTGTAACGCGGCGCGGGGACGTCGAATTTCTTGAGCAGGTCGAGTTCGGGGAGCTCGACGCCGCTGGAGGCGGGGGTCGTCATGGGTGGGTTCCTTTGGTCATACTTGTGACTTAAAGCAAACTTCCTGATAATATTACGTGTGAACTTCGGACTTCTTTGAGGGATGTCA
>CAJMRV010000118.1 GCA_905215795.1 uncultured bacterium
AGAGGAGGAGCCCCGCCGTGAAGTATTTCTTGAACATCGTCCGCCCTCCTTTTTACGGGGTGGTTACTTGTCCTTCCTGACGTGGGAGGCCGCCACGGCGGTCTTGCCGCCGTTGAAGTCGGTCGCGGCCCAGCCCGTGCCCTTCAATTCGAAGCCGGGGGCCGAGAGCGCCTTGACCATGGTGTCCTTGCCGCACTTCGGGCAGGTCTTCAGGGGGGCGTCGCTCATCTTCTGGAGCACGTCCTTTTCAAAGCCGCAGGACGAACATTTGTACGCGTAGATAGGCATTGGAATAAACCACACAAGTGAAGGTTGAGGGAACGAGCATTATAGTTCGAAACCGAACGGGAAAGGCCGGGACCGTCCACCCGCCCGGGTCCCGCGGTGCGGACCCGCACGGAACCAAAAACGCCCCGGCTCTTTGTGGAGCCGGGGCGTGCCGGAAGACCCGCCGCCCGTCCGGGAGTTCCCGGGTCGGACGGACGGCGGGCGGAGGCGCTCATCGCGGGGGAGCCGGCTCTCAGTCCTCCTCCTTCCGGGTGAACTTGGACGCCAGTTCGGCCTGCTTGGCGGCGGGCACGGGCTGGTAGCTCTCGAGCTCCATCGACCAGGAGCCCGATCCCGCCGTCATGGCGTGGAGCTTCGTGGCGAAGTCGTCGAGTTCGGCGAGCGGGGCAGTGGCGTCGATCTGCATGATCCCGCCGGGGAGCGCCTCGGTGCCGACCACCTGGCCGCGCCTCGAGGCGATGTCGCCGGCGATGTCGCCGAAGTGCTGTTCGGGGGTGATGACCTGGACCTTGACGATCGGTTCGAGGACCTGGGGCTGCGCGTTGGCGAGCGCGTCGAGGAAGGCCTTGCGGCCCGCCGAGACGAAGGCGACCTCCTTGGAGTCCACCGGGTGGGACTTGCCGTCGTAGACGGTGACCTTGAGGTCCTGCATCGGGTAGCCGGCGACGTAGCCGCTTCCGAGCACCTCGCGCACGCCCTTTTCGACGGCCGGGATGAGGTTGTAGGGGATGACGCCGCCCTTGACTTCGTCGGCGAACTCGAAGCCCGAGCCGCGCGGGAGCGGTTCGACGCGCAGGTACACCTCGCCGAACTGGCCGGCGCCGCCCGTCTGCTTCTTGTGGCGGGCGTGGCCCTCGGCCTTCGCCGAGATCGTCTCGCGGTAGGGGATGCTCGGTTTGGAGGTCTCCACCTCGAGGTTGAAGTTCATCTTCATGCGGTCGAGGATCGAACGCACGTGCATGTCGGTGAGGCCGCGGATGACGGTTTCATTGAGCACGGGGTCGTGTTCGACCGACATCGTCGGGTCCTCGGAGAGCATTTTGTTGAGGATCTCGCCCATGCGTGCTTCGTCGCCGCGGCGTGCGGGACGCACGGCCACGCCGAACATCGGCTTGGGGAAGTTGATCGGACGCATGTGCACGCCGTAGAGGTCCGGATCGGAGTGCAGGATCGAGCCGTAGTTGATCTCGTCGATCTTGGCGAGCGCGCCGATGTCGCCCGGGGAGAGGCGGTCCGTCTCGGAGACGTTCTTGCCCTGCAGGATGAGCGGATGGGCGCACTTCGTGCCCTTCTTGTTGTCGTCCACGTAGATCATCGTGTCCTTGGTGATCGTGCCCTGGTGGACGCGGAACACGCCGATCTTGCCGATGTAGGGGTCGTTGACGACCTTGAAGACCTGCGCGATGACGGGGAGCGCGGGGTCGGGCTTGGTGGCGTAGGGGTTGCCCTCGGCGTCGAGGAACGGCGCGTCGTTCGCCTCGCCCGGGTTCGGGAGGTGGCGGATGACGACCTTCATGAAGTCGCGGATGCCGATGAGGTTCTTCGCCGAGACGAAGCACACGGGGATGACGTGGCCTTCCTTGAGGGCCTTGGTGACGAGCGGATGGAGCGTGCGCGGGTCGACGCTGCCCTCTTCAAGGTAGCGTTCGAGCACCTCGTCGTCCTCTTCGATCACGCGTTCGATGAATTGGCGGTGCACCTCGCCCACGCTGAGGATGTCCGCTTCGCCCTCGTCCTTGTCGAAGCAGTCGATGACGAGCGTGCGGTTGTTGCCCGGGAGGTTGATCGGCAGGACGCCGTCGCCCCAGGTCTCGCGGAGTTCCTCGAGGAGCGCCTCGAGGTCCACGTTGGGGTCCTCGAACTTGTTGACGACGATCATGCGGCAGAGACCGCGTTCCTTGGCCACGTCCATCATGCGGCGGGTGAGCATTTCGACGCCGCGGGTGGCGTCGACGACGGCCGCGACGGACTTGACGGCGTCGAGCGCCGAGAGGTCCTGCCCGAAGTAGTCGGGGTAGCCCGGGGTGTCGAGCACGTGGATGCGGACCGGAGTGAGGTCGGGGAGCGCCGTGTCCACATGGGCGACGGCGAGGCGGATCGAGTGGCCGACCTGCTTTTCAAGCTGGTCGTTGTCGCACATCGTGTTCCCGCGCTCCACGCAGCCGAGCTCGGGAATCATGCCCGTGCGGTAGAGCATCGCCTCGATCAGGGATGTCTTGCCGCAGGAACCATGTCCCACCAACGCTAGAGTACGAAGATTTTCGGTCTGATAGTTGCTCATGGTCGGAACTCCTTTTCTGGTTGTGGACCCGGCCCTTTGCGGGCCGCGTATGTAATAGATTGTGCGCCGTGGAGTTCCGGCCTTCGACTTTAACCCCGTGTGGATTGACCTAGGTCTGAGGGTGTGTCCGGGGTGGGTGCTTTCCCTGTAGCTTTAAAAGTCCGCATGCATCAGAATGAAAAGTTTGGGGCCGATCCTTTTGCGAGGAATCGGCCCCTTTTCGATGCATTTGAGCGCTTTTCGAAGCGTTTTCAAAATCCGTGTGTCCGCTTACGGGAGAAGAAGTGTGTAGCCCACGCCCCGGATCGAGCGGATGCAGACGAGCCCCTTGGCCACGGCGTTGAGCTTGTGGCGGATCGAGGAGATGTGCACGTCGACCGAGCGGTCGAACGGCTGGCGGGCGCGTCCGAGCACCTTCTGGTAGATGTCGTCCTTCTTGACGGGATTGTTGGCGTTGAGGGCGAGCAGTTCGAGGAGCGAGAACTCCGTCGCGGTGAGCTCGAGGTTCTCCCCGTTGAGGGTCACGATGCCCTCTTCGGCGTTGATGTGCAGGGCGCCCGCGGAGATCGGGGGGCGCTTCTCGTTGTCGGGGTTGTGGTCGGCGAAGACCTCCTCGATCAGGTCGTGGAGGGCCTTTGCGGAGCGCAGCTTCGGAACGACGCGGATGTTGGGCGCCTTGAGCGCGCCCTTCCCGGAAACGTCCTGGATCACCACCTGAGCGCGGGTTTGTTGCGCGATGTCAAGGCAGAGTTGGGAAACAGGCTGCGCCGATAAGTCTGCGGTAAGCACCAATAGTTCAAACTCATTCTCCTGGAGCTTGCGGAGCACATCGGACAACGAGTAGGCGGCCGTCGGGGCGTAGCCCTCGAGGCGCAGGAAGTCCACGATGAAGGTGGTGTACTCCTGCTCGTCATCGGCGATCAGTAAGGGAAGGGGATTCTTGAACATTGTCCGGTGATTAATGTAAAGACGATACAGTTTAAAACAAAACGCCGGGTCATCTTAACAAATAACCTATCATCGTATGTACGCATCGGCTACGGCCGAATACCTATAGGAAGGAAATTTCATGGAATTCAAAACGAACCGGAGGCTCACGGCCCTCGCCGCGGCCGCCGCCGCGTGCGTCCTCGCCGGCTGCGTGAGCACCCCGGTGCCCGATTCGGCCTGGCGCGCCGACGCGGTCGGCCCCGCCTGGGAGCAGCTCCCCGAGGGCCCCGTCGATCCCGCCCTCCGGAGCCGTTTCTGGAGCGCCTGGGAGAGTCCGGAACTGGTGCGCCTGCAGACGATCGCGCTCGAGCGCAACCCCGACATCGCCTCGGCCGCCGCGACCGTGAAGGCCGCGGCCGCCACGCTCGACCTGAGGTCCTGGCAGCGTCTCCCCGGCGGACGGGTGAGCCTGCAGGACGGCGTGACGCGCGCCTCCTCGCACACCGTGCACAACTCCAAGGGCGGCCTCGACGCCGACTGGAGGATCTCGCTCATGGGTTCGGAGTACTTCGCCGAACGCGCCCAGGAGCTCACGGGGCTCTCCGCCCAGTACGCCTTCGCCGCGCTCGAGGAGCAGATCCTCGCGCAGGTCGCTGAGGCCTACCTCCAGTACCGCCTCGCCGGTGAACGCATCCGCGTGCTCGACGATCTGATCGCCTCCCAGAAGGACGCGCTCGAGCTCGTTGAATCCCGTCATGCGGCGGGCCTCGCCGACGATTCCGAATATCTGCTCGCCCAGGGCCAGCTCCTCGAGATGGAGAAGCGCGTTCCCGAACGCCGCGCCGAACTCGAGAAGGCGCGCCACCTGCTTTCGCGCCTCACGCTCACGCCGTGGGCCGGGCTTCATCTCGACGATGCCGCCGCCGGCATCCCCGAGCCGCCGCGCGGCCTCGCCGTCTCGATCCCCGCGGAGGTGCTCTCGCACCGCTCCGACGTGGCCGCCTCGAGGATGAAGGTCCTCGCGGCCGCCGAGGACGTCAACGTCGCCAAGGCCGACTTCTATCCCTCGCTCTCGATCACGGGGAGCCTCGGGGCCCGCGCGGCCTCGATCTCCGCGCTCGGGGTGACCGGCAACTCGGTCGCCTCGCTCGCCGGGGCGCTCGACCTCCCGATCCTCAACTACGGACGCCTCGCCGCCGCCAGACGCGGGGCCGAGGCAAGGCTCGATGGCGCCGTCGCCGACTACGGACGCACGCTCGCCGCGGCGCTCGAGGATGTCGGCAACGCCGTCTCGATCGTCGTCTCCACCGAGGAGAAGCGTCCGCTCGAGAGCGACTACGCCGCGAAGATGGAGGAGGCGGCCTCGCTCTCCCTGATGGAGTACGAGGCGGGCACCGGCGACTTCAACCGGTATCTGATCGCGAAGAAGAACGCCCTCAACGCCCGCGACTCCGAACTCATCAACCGATACAACCACGCCCGCGCGGTCGTCGAACTCTACCGCGCCACGGGCGGCGCCTGGCGCGACGCCCCGAACGAAGGAAACCCGAATCATGAATAGCAAGAGCACTGAAAAGAAGGAGCGCCCCATCGAAGAGCTCCTCGAGGCTCACCGCACCCCCCTCTGGAAGCGCACCCTCGTCTGGGGCGCCGTGGCCGTCGTCGTGGCCGGGGGCGCCTGGCTCCTCTTCTCGGGCGATTCCGTCGAGAAGACCGAATACGTCACCGTCAAGGCCGTTCGCGAGCCGATCGACGTCTCCGTGACGGCCGACGGCACCCTGAAGCCCACCCGCACCGTGTCGCTCGGCTCCCAGCTCTCGGGCATCGTCGAGCGCGTCAACGTCGACGTCAACGACCATGTCAAGAAGGGCCAGGTCCTGATCGAACTCGATCCGAGGAACCTGCGCGCCCGCGTGGCCAACGCCGAGGCCGAGCTTGAAAGCGCCCGGGCCCGTGAGCTCGAGGCCAAAGCGAAGCTCAACGAGGCCCGGACCAAATTGAACCGCT
>CAJMRV010000119.1 GCA_905215795.1 uncultured bacterium
GCAGGTGGATGAACTTCTCCTTCTGGAGGCGTTCGAGCGTGACGCCCTTGTACCAAGGGGCGTCGGTGTCGAGGAACTGGCGCATCATGTCGAAGCGGTTGTCCTTGAAGGCCTGATCCGTGAAGCCCATGCGGCGGCCGAATTCAGCGAAGAACTCCCAGTTGCCCATGGATTCGCCGAGCGGTTCGATGACCTTCTCACAGATCTGCACGTACCAGCTGTGGTAATCGCCGATGATGTCGTCGGTCTCAAACTGGGAGGCCGCCGGGATGATCAGGTCGCAGTACTGCAGGGTGTCGGTCATGATCATGTCCATGCCGACGACGAACATATCCTCGCGCTTGAGATTCTCGATGACCTGGTTGACGGCGGGCGAGACGGCGACGGGGTTGCCGTTGTAGATCATCAGCATGTGGATCGGCTTGACCGGACGGCCTTCGCTCGTCGGATCGACCCCCTTGAGAGCCTGGTCGAGGTCGGTCATGTTGATGTGCTGGGGGTTGCCCTTGCGCAGGTAGTTGCCGCGGCCGATGTTGAGGTTCATGCCGACGATCGGTCGGACATTGTCATAAATGAGGCCGCAGCCCGGCTTGTCATACATGCCACGCATGGCGTGCATGATGCCGATGGCACGGGTCATGCGGGCGCCGTTGTAGTTGCGCTGCATGCCGTAGCCGGCGCGGATGATGCACTTCTGGGCGTGGCCGTAGATGTCGGCGAACTTCTCGATCTCCTCGCGCTTGAGGCCCGTCGTCTTGACGATGTCGAACCAGGAGACGGAGTTGACGCGCTCGATCGCCTTGTCGGCGCCGATGCAGCTGCGTTCGAGGAAGTCGTGGTCGACGAGGTTGTTGGCGAGCAGGTGCTTCATCACGCCCACGGCCACCCACGCGTCGGTGGAGGGCTTGGGCTGGAGGTAGACGTCGGCCTGCGAGCAGATCGGCGTGCGGTTCGGGTTGACCGCAAGGACCTTGGCGCCGCGGTCGCGGGCCATGTTGATGAGCTTGATGCCGTGGACGTTGGAGACGGTTTCGTTGAAGCCCCAGGAGACGTAGCAGTCGCAGTTGGGGATCTCCTCGGGGTCGGGGCCGTCGGTGGCGCCCGTGACGCTGCCGTAGCCCTCGACGCCGGCCTCCGTGCAGACGACGCGGTCGAGGACCGTGGCGCCGATGCGGTTGAAGAAGCGGTCGGGACCACGCATGCCGATGGCGCCGTAGTTGCCCGAGTAGGAGTAAGGCATGATGGCCTCGGCGCCGTACTTCTCGATCGTCTCGTGGGCCTTGCTCACGAGGCGTTCCCAGGCTTCATCCCAGGTGATGCGGCGCCACTTGCCCGAGCCCTTCGGCCCGATGCGTTCCATCGGGTGGAGGATGCGGTCGGGAGCGTAGGTGTACTCGACGTAGGTCAGGCCCTTCACGCACGGGCAGGTGCCCGTCTTGAACTGTTCCTCGGCGCCCGAGCAGTAGGTCATGCGTCCGTTCTGGACCACGAACTTCATCAAGCAGCGGTCCGCGCAGTTGCGCAGGCAGGTGTGGTACTTGACGACGCCGTTTCGCTTGTTGAGGAGCACGGGATTGGCACCGACGGAACTCATGGCGGCGGCTTCACTCGGGATCAACCCGGAGAGGCTGCCGGCCACGGCCGTGGCACCGACGCTTTGTAGAAAGTCTCTACGCGAGAGCTTGGCCATTTGATTCTCCTTGATTAAGGTCCTTCCTTTTAAAAAGCAAAAAGAAGAAAAGCTGTTGTTGTAATTCCCGCCGGACGGATCCGGCGCATTGATCAGAACTCGTCGTTGATCGCCTTGAACCAGGCCGTCCTGAGTCCGTTGACCAACTCGTTCTTAACCCAGCGGAAGGCTGGGGAGTTGTTCGTGTTGCCGAAGGCGACGTAGTTGCCGATCGGCCTGATTTCGCTGCGCATCTCCTTGATGCGGTTGAGCATCGGAGCGGGCAGCTTCACGTAGGTGATGTCCGGAACCATCCTCGCGAAGCTCCTCGTGAAGTGGTTGCACATCACCGTGACCGAGTCGGTCCTCGAGAGGATCCTGAAGGCCGAGGCCACGCTTTCGGTGTAGGCGGCCACCTTCATGTCGGATCCCTTCTCATGGCAGAGGTCCACCAGAAGCGGACAGGCGAGGTCCCTGTAGTTGTCGATCTCGAGGAGCGGATAACGCGAGACGTCGTCGACCGTGATCTCATCGAGCCCGAGGAGCGGATGGCCCTTCCTCAGGAGCAGGAAGATGTCGCCGGTGTGGGCGAAGCACTCGTAGCTGAGCCTCGGATCGTCGAAACCCTCGTAGACGACCGCGAAGTCGACCGTGCCGTTGACGAGCTCGGGGATGCAGTCGTAGGTGAGGATGCGCACGTTGAAGTGCATCTTCGGCGCCTGCGGCTTGATGACGGTGTCGATGACCGTCTGGACCGCATAGCTGAATTCGTCGTAGACGCGGATCTCGAACGTGCCTTCGGACTTCGAGACGTCGAAGACCGAGTATTCGCGGCCGAGCAGGCGCATGTCGCCGACGATACGCTCAACCGTCTCGGCCAGGTCGTTGGCGCGCCCCGTCGGGATGTAGCCCGAGCCGGTGCGCACGAAAAGTTCGTCGTTGAAGGTCTCCCTGAGAAACTTCAGGGCGCGGCTGATCGCCGAGTTGCTCAAACCGAGCTCGGTGGCGGCGAGGTTCGCGCTCTTGTGGCGGAAAACCGCCAGGAAAACCTTCAGATGGTGAAAGCTGAGTTGATCAATGCTCATGTGTCCTCCAAGTGCAAGCGAGTGTACTGAGCGGATGGGTTAAGGAAATTTCCGGGAATTTGTCGTATGTCAAATCGGAGGACCGTAGCGGAAAGTGATGGTTACAACTTTTCGATTTTCGAAAATCATTTTCGGAATCCGAAAATTGCATGCGGCGCTTGAAGTTTGCGCTATTCTCTTTTGGAATAACGAAAGAAAGGACTCCCTCCACGAGAAAGAAATCCTTTGAAAAGATGGCGATTACGAAGTTTCAGACCCGGGAAAATACGCTATTCATTTGCGGAATAACGTAGAGTTCCTGGAGCACAAGGGACTCTAGGGAACCCTTCGAAAGCGTCAGACGACGGAAAACGCGCGGAACGATTCTCAATTGAACATTGATGAAGGCAATCAATCGGTTGGACTCAATAGATACCAGCTACCAACTCGGCGACGCCCATCATCCGTCAAATCCTTACAAATCAATGGGATATGGGTAGTGATTACCCTTATAAGGGGCATTCCAACCTACTCTCCCTGGCCAAGAGCGGTGTTCAACGTCACGCCGCCTCCATTTTCGTTTTTCAAAACGACGTCGACGGACTGCCGTTTTGTTTTCACGTCTACCCAGCGATTCCCGCTTTCCGAAAATGCCGTTCGACCCACTCGTACAAGCTGTTCGGCGATCGGCGACAACGCATGAAAAAACCGCCCGTGGCTGCCACCACGAGCGGTCGTTGAATCGTTGGTCAGGGACGGCCGCCTACGGCGGACCGTCCATCCCATCCCGGGGACCCTCAGATCTTGAAGAGGTCGTTGAACGCCTCGGTCATCGTCGGATGCGTGTAGACGGCGTCACGGAGCACCGTGTACGGGAGCTTCGCGTCCATGGCGACCTTGACGAGGTTGATCATCTCGAAGGCCTCCTCGCAGAAGAGGTGCACGCCCAAGATCTGGTCGGTGTCGGCGTCCACGATGGCCTTCAAAAGACCGTTGGGGTTGCGCAGGATGCGCGCCTTCGGGATGCCGGCGCAGGCGAGCTTGCCCACCTTGATGTTGTGGCCGGCCTCGCGGGCCTGCTCCTCGGTCATGCCGACGCGGGCGAAGGACGGGTCGATGAACACCGAGTAGGCGATGTGGCCGCGGTTCTTCGTCGAACGTCCCTTCCTGCCGGTGAGCTGGTCGCGCACGATGCGGAAGTCGTCGAGCGACATGTACGTGAACTGTTCGTGGCCGGTGACGTCGCCCATGGCCCAGATGTTCGGGACGTTGGTGCGGCAGTACTCGTCGACCTTGACGGCGCCGCGCTCGGTCGTCTCCACGCCCGCCTTTTCAAGATGGAGCGGAGCGATGTTGGGCTTGCGGCCCGTCGCCACGAGGATGGCGTCGGCGTCGAGGAGCTCCTCGCCGCCCTCGGCGGTCCTGATGACCACGCGGTCGGCGGCCTCGCCCGGGACGACCTTTTCAAGGGCGACGCCCGTCTTGACGACGATGCCCTGGTCCTTCATCACCTTGGCGATTTCGGCGGACATGTCGGCGTCCTCCTTCGGGAGGAACACGGGGCCGCGCTGGAGCACGGTCACCTTCGAGCCGAAGCGGCGGAACAGGGAGGCGAACTCCAGGCCGATGTAGCCGCCGCCGATCACGACGAGGTGCTCGGGGAGCACGTCGAGATCGAGGAGCGTCTCGCTCACGTAGGCGTGGCGGGCGTCCTTCAGACCGGGGATGGCGGGCATGACCGGACGGGAACCCGTGTTGATGAAGATCTTCTCGGCCCTGACCTCTTCAACCGAACCGTCGGGCTTCCTGATCGCGACGGTGTCGGGCCCCGTGAAGGAGGCCTCGCCGTCGATCACGTCCACCTCGGGCTTGTCGGCGATCATGTGGTAGTTCTTGTTGCGGAGCATGCCGATCAAGGTGTTCTTCTCCTCGACGGCCTTGGCGAAGCGCTCGGCGAGCTCGGAGCGGCCGGCGCCCTTCAGGGCGCGGTCGTGCGAACTGTAGACCATCGACTTGCTCGGGATGCAGCCCACGTTGATGCAGGTGCCGCCGTACATGGCGGGATTGACTTCAACGACGGCCACGGAGGCACCCGTGGAGGCGAGGAAACCAGCGAGGGTCTTGCCGCCTTTGACGAAACCGATGATCAGGGCGTTATAGGATTTCATTTTGGTCCTCATAATCAGAAAATATCAAGAGGTCACTCTTGAATGATTCCTCCTATGTTATCCCCATTCAATCCGCCTTGAAAGGGGCGTCCCCTCGATGGAAAAACAATTTCACATTTGTTTCCTTTCAGACATTTCCTCCTCCCTCCCCATCCCTTCAGCGGCATGGCCTTCCCGACGGACACGCAACGAGGCGTCCCCGGAGTGTGGAAAAAACATTTTGAAACATCCGACAACCCGATTCGTTCGCAACATTACCAACGAAGGGGAAAAGAACGGTTACCCATTCACACTTTTTGTTTATTGACGGAAGGACGGGGCTTTGGCAAATTCCTTTTCGATAGTCATTTACTAACGGAGCCGCGCCCCGCCGGCGCGCCCTCCGCCAACCAAAAGGATTCCAACGTCATGTCCAGCCTTTTCGCACGCCTCAGGAAATCCCTCGCCGTGCTCGCCGTCCTCGCCCTTTCGGGCTCCGCCTTCGCCGCCGACCTCCTCGATCAGATCAAGGAGCGCGGTGAGAAATAGATGTCGTCCGGGTCGGCAGGCTTGGCGGTGTTCTCCGC
>CAJMRV010000120.1 GCA_905215795.1 uncultured bacterium
ACGGTTGGTGGTGTGAGAGGGGAGGAGCACCAAGAGTGCTCCCCTCTACTCGATTGTGCTCGTCCCGGGCGGAAAGCGGCCCGGGAGGCGGGGCCTACTTCCTGCGGTCCAGGCCGAGCGTCTCCATGATGGTCGCCGAGATCTCCTCGATCGACTTGTGCGTGGAGTTGAGCCAGCGGATCCCTTCGCGGCTCATCAGGTCTTCGGCGTCCATGATTTCGCGGCGGCAGTTCTCGATGCTCGCATAGCGCGAGTTCGGACGGCGCTCGTTGCGGATCTCGGAGAGGCGCTCCGGACGGATCGACAGACCGAAGAGTTTGTGGCGCAGGGGCAGCAGCGCTTCGGGGAGTGAGCCCCGGTCGAAGTCCTCGGGGATGAGGGGGTAGTTGGCGACCTTGATGCCGAACTGCATGGCCAGGAAGAGGCTCGTGGGTGTCTTGCCCGAGCGGGAGACCCCCACGAGGATCACGTCGGCTTCTTCGAGGCCGCGGTTGGTCTGGCCGTCGTCGTGCTGGAGCGTGTAGTCGATCGCGGCGATGCGCTCGTTGTACTTCTCGCCGTCGCGGATCTTGTGGCTCATGCCGATGCTGTGGGCGCACTTCATGCCCAGTTCGGTCTCGAGCGGTCCCACGAACTTCCTGAACAGGTCGATGATGTGGCCCTTGGCAAGGTCGTTGAAGGTGCGCATGATGTCCGGGTCGACGAACGTCGTGAAGATGATCGGGCGCATGCCGGACTGCAGTTCGGTGTGGTTGATCTGGGCGGCCGCGTTCCTCGCCTTGTCGATCGTGTTGACGAAGGGCATGCGGCGTTGTTCATACGTTAGGTCAGGGAACTGGGTCATGATCGAATGAG
This sequence comes from uncultured bacterium, assembly GCA_905215795.1. Taxonomy (GTDB): domain Bacteria; phylum Pseudomonadota; class Gammaproteobacteria; order Burkholderiales; family Burkholderiaceae_F; genus Sutterella. Next base: position 856 of record CAJMRV010000120.1, read on the forward strand.
CCAGCGTTTCTGCGGTAATGGCGGTCCCGTCGCTCACGATGAACACGGGTCGGATCGGTGTTGTGGTCTCTGACATAGGTGAAGGCCCTTGCGCCTTTGTTGGGTTCGGACTCCCCCGCCGCGGCCGCGGGTACCATCATCGGACCGGCGGCGCCTCTGCGTCGCGGGAGCGGGGGCGGGGAGCGGGTAGTCTATTGTAGCGGATGCCCGCCGGGGAGGTCCTGCGGGTGCGCTGCTTGCGTCCATTGTATTCGGTTTCGAGCTTCGCGTCGCCCGTGCGGGGTCCTCCGTCTGGGGCGCCGTCGGGTTTTCGAGATGCGCCGCACGCCCTTCGCGCACAAGGATTTCAAACGGGGTGTCACATCGGCGGGCTAGGGTGAAACCACTAAAGCGGCGAGAATTTGATAGAATCAACCGCGAGTTCTATTAACCGCCCGTTTCCCTCGGGCAATGAGGATCAGAATGTTAAAAGGTCGTTATGTCTTCCCTTTCAGTCAGCTTCGCATGACCGACGTCGAGAAAGTCGGCGGCAAGAATGCCTCGCTCGGTGAGCTCCTTAGCCAGCTCACGGACGCCGGCATCCGCGTCCCCGACGGCTTCGCGACGACGGCCGAGGCTTTCCGTCTCTTCCTGACGGAAGGTGGTTTGGAAGACCGAATCGCCAAGCGTTTGGAAGGGCTCGACGTCGATGACGTGAAGGCCCTCGCCGAAGCGGGCAAGGAAATCCGCGGCTGGATCGAGGCCGCCCCGTTCCCGCAGGAACTGGAGAAGGAAATCCGTGAATACTATGAATGGTTGAAGGACGGTCAGGAGGAGATCTCCGTGGCCGTGCGTTCGTCGGCCACCGCGGAGGACCTTCCCGACGCCTCCTTCGCCGGTCAGCAGGAGACCGTGCTCAACGTGGTCGGCATCGACCAGGTGCTCTTCCGCATGAAGGAGGTCTTCGCCTCCCTCTACAACGACCGCGCCATCTCCTACCGCGTCCACAAGGGCTTCACGCACGCTGAAGTGGCCCTTTCGGCCGGTGTCCAGCGCATGTGCCGTTCCGACAAGGGCGCCGCCGGCGTGATGTTCACCATCGACACCGAATCCGGCTTCGACCAGGTCGTCTTCATCACCGCCAGCTACGGCCTCGGTGAAACCGTCGTCCAGGGCGCCGTCAACCCCGACGAATTCTACGTCCACAAGCCCATCCTCGAGCAGGGCAAGTTCCCGATCATCCGCAAGGCCATCGGCTCCAAGCTCATCAAGATGGAATTCGAAAGCGACAAGTCCACGGGCCGCACCGTCCGCACGGTCGACGTCAAGGCCGAGGACCGCCGCAAGTTCGCCATCACCGACGATGACGTGATCGAGCTCGCCAAGTTCGCCACCATCATCGAGAAGCACTACGGTCGTCCGATGGACATCGAGTGGGGCAAGGACGGTATCGACGGCAAGATCTACATCCTCCAGGCCCGTCCTGAAACGGTCAAGTCCCGTCAGAAGGGCGCCGACGTTCAGCAGCGCTTCACGTTGAAGAGCAAGGGCCGCCTCATGGTCCAGGGCCGCGCCATCGGCCAGAAGATCGGCCAGGGCCCCGTGCGCATCATCATGGACGCCTCCGAAATGGACCGCGTCCAGGCCGGCGACGTGCTCGTCACCGACATGACCGACCCCAACTGGGAACCCGTCATGAAGAAGGCCTCGGCCATCGTCACGAACCGTGGCGGCCGCACCTGCCACGCCGCCATCATCGCCCGTGAACTCGGCATCCCCGCCGTCGTGGGCTGCGGCGACGCCACCGAACGCCTCTGTGAAAACGACGAGGTGACGGTGAGCTGCGCTGAAGGCGACACCGGCAACATCTACGAGGGCCTCCTCGAGATCGCCGTCGAGGAAGTGAGCCGGGGCGCGCTTCCCGAGATCCCCGTCAAGATCATGATGAACGTGGGCAATCCGCAGCTCGCCTTCGACTTCTGCCAGATCCCCAACAAGGGCGTCGGTCTGGCCCGTCTCGAGTTCATCATCAACAACAACATCGGCATGCACCCGAAGGTCGTGCTCGACTACCCGAACATCCCGGGCGAACTGCGTGACGCCGCCGAGCGACTCTCCGCCGGCTACGCCTCCCCGAAGGAGTTCTTCGAGCGCAAGATCGCCGAAGGCGTGGCCACCATCGCCGCCGCCTTCTATCCCAAGAAGGTGATCGTCCGCATGTCCGACTTCAAGAGCAACGAGTACCGCAAGCTCATCGGCGGCGCGCACTACGAACCCGAGGAAGAGAACCCCATGCTGGGCTTCCGCGGCGCCTCGCGCTACATCGCCAACCAGTTCGCCGAGTGCTTCGCCATGGAATGCCGCGCCATGAAGTTCGTGCGCGACGAAATGGGCCTCACCAACGTCGAGCTGATGATTCCGTTCGTGCGCACGCTCAATGAAGCCCGCCGCGTCAACGAGATCATGGAGCAGCACGGTCTGAAGCGCGGCGTCAACGGCCTGCGCCTCAACATGATGTGCGAGATCCCCTCGAACGCGCTCCTCGCCGACGAGTTCCTCGAGTACTTCGACGGCTTCTCGATCGGTTCGAACGACATGACCCAGCTCTCGCTCGGTCTGGACCGCGACTCCGGCCTCGTCGCCTCGAGCTTCGATGAACGCGACCCCGCCGTCAAGAAGCTCCTCGCCATGGCCATCAAGGCCTGCCGTGAGAAGGGCAAGTACGTGGGCATCTGCGGCCAGGGTCCTTCCGACCACGCCGACCTCGCCGAATGGCTGATGGAGCAGGGCATCGAGTCCATCTCGCTCAACCCCGACACCGTCACCGACACGTGGCGCCGTCTCGCCCGACGCGCCTGATCCGTGTGAATGGATCACCGGCCCGCGCCCCCCCCCCTGAGGAAGGGGGGGCCGGGTCCGGAGAAGACCGTCCCCGTCCCGAAAAGGACGCGGACGGTTTTTTGATGCGCGCCGAGAGGGGGTAATCCCTTGGAATCGTCCCATTCACGGCCGTTCCGAGGCTACAATGAGTGGATAAGACCACAAACAAGGAGTTGTGCGCCACATGTTTATTTCCGGAACCGTTTTGTGGATCATCATGGCCTTCATCCTCGCGGGGGCCGAGATCCTCACGAGCACGTTCTATCTTCTCGTGCTCGCCCTCGGCTGCCTCGGTGCGGCCGTGGCGTCCTATCTCTCGCTCGGCCTGAACATGGAGCTCATCGTATGCGCCGCCGTGATCATCGTGGGCTCGTTCGTCGTCAACCGCATCCGTGCCCGCCGCACGGCCAGGAAGAGCGAACGCCTGCTCGAACTCGACAAGGGCCGCCAGATCGAGGTCGACAAGGTCGGCTCGGACGGCCTGGCCGTCGTGCAGTACCGTGGCGCCCCCTGGATCGCCCGTTCCGAGAACGGCCCGCTCGCGCCCGGACACTTCGAGATCGTGCGCGTCGACGGCACCCAGCTCGTCATCCGGCCGTTTGAAACCGAGGAGAAGCGCTGAGCGCCGATCCCGCCCGCCGGCCCCTCCGGGCCGTACCCCGAACACATCATTTTTTGAGGAGACTCCTCCCATGGACATTCAAATCAGCGGACTCGCCATCGGCCTTCTCGTGGCCGTCGTGCTCGCCGTGATCTTCGCCTCCCAGGCCATCAAGGTCGTCCCGCAGCAGACCGCCTGGGTGGTCGAGCGCCTCGGCAAGTTCCACGCCGTGCTCACGCCGGGCCTGAACGTCATCATCCCGTTCATCGACCGCGTGGCCTACCGCCACAACCTCAAGGAGATCCCGCTCGACACCCCGAGCCAGGTCTGCATCACGCGCGACAATACGCAGCTCACCGTCGACGGCGTGCTCTTCTTCCAGGTCACCGATCCGGAGAGGGCCTCCTACGGCACGAGCAACTACGTCGTGGCCATCACGCAGCTCGCCCAGACGACGCTCCGAAGCGTGGTGGGCAAGATGGAGCTCGACAAGACCTTCGAGGAGCGCGACCTGATCAACAAGTCGGTCGTCTCCGCGATCGACGAGGCCGCCCTCAACTGGGGCGTCAAGGTGCTCCGCTATGAGATCAAGGACCTGACGCCTCCCGCCGTGATCCTCCAGGCCATGCAGCAGCAGATCACCGCCGAGCGCGAGAAGCGCGCCGTCGTGGCCGCCTCCGAGGGCCGCAAACTCGAGCAGATCAACCTCGCCACCGGTGCGCGCGAAGCCGCGATCGCCCAGTCCGAAGGTGAGAAGCAGGCCGAGATCAACAAGGCCGAGGGTCAGGCCGCCGCCACCCTCGCGATCGCCGAGGCCAACGCCGAGGCCATCCGAAAGATCGCCATGGCCACCAACGCCGAGGGCGGCATGAACGCCGTGAACCTCAAGGTGGCCGAGCAGTACGTCAACGCCTTCGCGAACCTCGCCAAGACCAACAACACGCTCATCGTCCCGGGCAACCTCTCGGACATGAGCTCCATGATCGCCTCCGCGATGAAGATCGTCGAGTCGGGCAAGCTTCCCAACCAGGTGAAGTGACCCCGCAGGGGATCATGACGAGAGGGCCCGTCCCCCGTGCCGATTCGACCGGCGTGATCTGGACCCCAAAACTTGGACATTAAAACAAATACCAAGTTGAGTGC
>CAJMRV010000121.1 GCA_905215795.1 uncultured bacterium
GAAGCGTGAGGCGTGGGCGAGATGCTCGTCGAGGGCCTCCCTGGAATGGCTCTGCGCACGGGAGACGGCCGGCGTGAAGTTCTTCTCGTCGAACGGACTGAGCGGGACGTCGATCACGGGGACGCCGCGGTCGGCGGCTTCGCCCACCCAGGAGAGGAATTCCTCGAGCACGATCGAGGGCGGGAGCTTCTCGGCGGTCTCGCCGCCCACGTAGCTGAAGACGAGGTCGGAGCCGGCCTGAAGGACCGCGTCGAGGAAGAGGTTCCTGTTGTCGACGCGTCGGTCGCGGTCGCCGCGGCGGCGGTTGGCGTGGATGAGGTCGAACTCGTCGTTCGTGGAGGTCCCGGGGAAGCTCCCCTCCTCGTTCATGCCGAAGACGACCACGGCGCCGAAGGAGACCGACTCGAAGGACTTCATGTTGGTGAAGGTGACGGCGTCGCGGCGCCCGGCCGGACGGACCGCGGCGTGGAGCGCCCCCTCGAGGGCGGAGGCGAGCACGCCCGCGGGGACCTCGCCCCTGACCGACTCCACGAGCGAGGTGTCGGCGGAGCCCGACAAACAAACCTTCTCGAGCATGCGCCCGAGGGATTCGGGGTCGGCGAACGAGGGCGGCACGTCGAGGAACTCGGCGCGGGCCGCCAGGAGCATCGGGTACCAATCAAGAAGCGTGCGCGGCGTTTCAAAGGCGCTCCGGAGCTCTTCAAGACGGTTGGAAAGACCCACGAGAACGTCGAGCCATTCAACGTGCTGCTTGACGCCGTCGTAGCGCTCGGAGACGGTGCCGTCCACGGGGAGCACGTCCCCGTAGGGGCGGCGTTCCGCCTCGGGGAGCATGAAGCCCGTCAAAAGGCGTTCCACCGCACGCGAGAGCGTCATGTCGGTGTCGGCGCCGGGAACGGAGAAGACGTCCGGGTCGCGCGCCTTCAGGTGCGCGTCGGAAAGACCGTAGCGGTAGCCCGCGTCGGCGAGCCACCCGCCGATCACCTCGACGGCGTCGGGCGTGAGCGAGAGGGCCTGTTCGACGACGGGCTGGCTCAGCCACTCGAGGAATTCGGCGCGTTCCGCGCGTCCCGTCACGAGGCGCAGCAGCCCCGCGAAGGCGCGCGAGAGCGGGTCGCTCGACATGAGGTCGAGCCCCGCGATCCGGTAGGGGAAGCCCTGTCCGCGCGGGAGCGACTCGACCGCCTCGGTGATGAGCGGGGCCTTCGCCCCGATGTCGGGCGTGACGACGAGGATCTCCTCGGGACGGTGTTTCTGAAGGAGGCTCTGGACGACGGCCACGACGGTCTCCACCTCGCGCATGTCGTTGGGGGCGCGGTAGCACTCGATCGAGCGGTCCTCCACGGGGTGCACACCGCGGATTTCGAAGGCGTCGTCATAGACGGCGTTCTGGACGGAGGCGAGCAACGAAGCGCCCTCCTCGACATGGCGTCCGTAAAGCGTGAGCGCCTCGCCCGCGAAGTCGGCCTCCTGGAGGTCCGGGCGCGCATAGGAGCCGAAGTCGACGGACCCGGCGCGGGTCGTCCCCTCGATCCCGCGCTCGACGTCCTCCTCGGAGCGCTCCCATTCCAGCGCTTCGGTGAAGGTGCGCGGATCCCCGTTGGCGGCCTCGAAGGTGAAGCGCCAGACGCGGTCGATCACGGCGCGCGTGCTCTGGCCGTCGAGCCTCAAAAGCGGATTGCGCCGCACCGAATCGTCCTCCCGGAAGACGAGCTGGTCGGCGAAGGCCCAGTCGAACCAGCACTCCGAGCTCGGATTGAGGAGGTAGATCCACACGTGGGGCGTCTCGGAGCCGTCGGCGCGCCGGGTCCCGGCGAGCGCCCTCAGGAGAGGGAGCGCGTTGGGCGGGAGCGAGGCGGGCAGGAAGACGTGGCAGTTCGTCGAGAGCGAAGCGGTTTCCGAAAGGAGCTTCTCGAGGCTCCTCTGGTAGCCCTCGAGCACGCGGAACGCGGACCAGTCGGGATGACGGTGGAGGAGCTCGCGCATGAGCGCGGCCTGCCAGAGGGCGTCCTCATGGTCGATCGCGGGCTCCGGAAGGACCCGTCGGAAGGCCTCGGTGACGAGCGGACGGCCGTCGACCGACTCGTCCTTCAACCAGTACATGACCCAGTCCAGACGGTGCGTCAGGTACTGCACGAAAAGCGAGGCGACCTTCGAGGAAAGCGTCATGCGCTTGACCGGGTCGGCACCCGCGAGGTAGCGCGAGAGCCTGGGATGGAGTTTGACGAACTCGTCGTCGCCCAGGACCGACCACACGAGCCAGCGGGCCTCCTCCTCCGGGCGGCTCCCCGGCACGTGGAGCATCCGGTAGAACCAGGCGCCGAGCGAAGTGAACCGCACTGAACTCGAGGTCCCCCACACGTCGGCGAAATGGCGCGAGAGGTCGTTCTCGACGCCCTCGCCCGGGACGAGGACGACCGACTGCTCGAGGAGCGTCGCGGCGGAGCCGTCCCTCGCGCGGGCCTTGTCGAACTCGGCCGAGCAGTTGAGCACGAGGAGGTCCCGGAGGACCTGGTAGCTGTTGGAGTAGATGGTGTGGATCATGATTCGGGGTTCGGTGGCGGCGGCCGGAAACAAAAAGGGAGCCGGACGGGGACGCATTGCCCTGTCGGCTCCCACCGGGTATCAGAGGGGATTGGAAAAGAGACGGACCCGCGGCGGGGTGGCCGTCATGACGGGAGCGGTCCGGAGGGAGCCCCCGTCAAGGCCGCGGGGACGTGCATCCCCCGCGGGAATCAGGCCTTGAGGGCCGGCTTCCCGCCCTTCAGGCCGACCATGCTCAAGAGGGTGAGGATGGCGGTCTGAGGGCCGAGCCAGATCTTGTCGGCGACGAAGTATTCCTTCAGGCTGTGTTCGTTGAAGGTCTCGCCGCCCGTGCCGATGCAAACGGCCGGGATGTTGATCGACATGGGCATGTTGCAGTCCGTGGAGCTCGGCCCGATGCGGCGGACTTCCAGACCGAGGGCGTTCATGGCGCCCATGGCGGACTGGACGGCCGGGCAGTCGTCGGGACGCATGCCGGCGGGACGGTTGCCGATCTGGGTGAGCTTGAGCTTGAGCTGGTGGGCCTCGTCGGCCTTGGGCCAGTGGGCGTTCTCGAGTTCAACGGCCTTCTTGAAGGCGTCGAGGATCGTCTTTTCGAGGTGCTCGAGCGTCGGAAGGTCCGTGCTGCGCATGTCGACGTCGACTTCGCAGCGCGCGGCGATCGTGTTGACGGTCGTGCCGCCCTTGATCGTGCCGATCGTGTAGGTGGTCTTCGGGTTCTCGGGGAGGTCGAGGTCGGCGATCAGGGCGCCGGCGCGGCACATGGCGTGGATCGCGGACGGGACGCGGCCGTAGTCGATGTAGCTGTGGCCGCCCTCGCCCTCGATGGCGATGCGCCAACGGTGGGCGCCGGTGGCGCCGTTCTGGACGGTGTAGACGTCGGCCATGTCGAGCGCGACGAAGCCGTCGACCTTGCGCGAGCCGTCGAAGAGGGCCTTGGCGCCGCGGATGTCGCCGTTGCCTTCCTCACCGACGGTGCCCACGAAGAGGATGTCGCCCTCGGTCTCGATGCCCGCTTCGTTGAGCGAACGCAGGACCTGGAGCATGGAACGGAGACCGCTCGAGTTGTCGCCGATGCCGGGACCGCGCAGGATGTTGCCTTCGCGCTTGACCTTGAGGTCGGTGCCGGCCGGGAAGACCGTGTCCGTGTGGGCGGCCACGGCGGCGACGGGACCGTTGCCCGTGCCGGGGCGACGGCCGACGACGTTGCCGCTCGGATCGATCACGACGTCCGTGAGGCCGTATTCCTTGAGAAGGCGCGCGATCTCCTTGGCGAGCTCGCCTTCGGCGAACGTCGGGGATTCGATCTCGGCGATGTGGATCTGTTCCTCGAGGGCGCGGTCGGCCTGTTCTTCACAGATGTCGAGGGCCTTCTTGACCTGGGGGTTGTTCTTGAGTTCGAGAACGCTCTTCTCGTATTCGGGCATCAGGCGGGTGGCAGTCATGTCAGTTGGTCTCCAAATGATTCCTTTGTTCGATCGGCCGGCGGGGTGAATCGGCCCCTCGGCCTGTTGGCCGCCGGCGCGGAGCTCTCCTCACGCGCGCGACGCCGGAGGGGGTCTTGAAAGGGTCCCTCCGGAGCCGGAGGACGAAGGGGCGGCGCCCCCCCGGGCGTCTTCCGAACGGCCGGCATCAGACGATTTTAGCAAATCGGACGGAGAAAACCTAAACCCCCTCCTCTGGAAACGCCTTTCCACATGGGGTTTTACCCTAAGTGCCTATTTTTTAGGCAGTCGCTCAATCCCGTATGGAATCAATGTGTTACAAAGTTATCCACAGGTTTGTTCCCCTACATTGTGGAAAACTCCGGAAGGGTTCCCGAGCACCGGAAACCGGATTTTCCGGGTCGAAATCCGCGTGGTCGCGATGCGTCGTGATATTCCACACAAAACCTACGACATTCCTCCAAACCGTCCCGCAGGGGTTTCGCACACAATGGAGTAATCAAGACCATCCCCCGAGGAGACCATCATGCAGGAAACACGAACCGTCACACTCCCCCATTTCACCGCAGGCCCGGACGCCTACGACGCCATCGCCGAGGTGCTTCCGCGCTACGGCCGCCGCGTCGCGGTGATCAGCGGGCGAACGGCGCTCGAGAAGGCCGGTCCCCTGCTCCTTCCCGCCCTTGACAAGGCGGGCGCCGAAGTGCTCGTCGTGCACGTCTACGGACGCGACTCCACGATGGCCAATGTCGAGCGCGCCGAGTCCCTCGAAGGGGTCGCCGGCGCCGACGTGATCGTCTGCGTGGGCGGCGGCCGTGCGATCGACACCGGCAAGACCGTGGCCGACCGCCTCGGCAAGCCCTGGTTCACCTGTCCGACGGTCGCCTCGAACTGCGCGCCCGTCTCCGGCGTGGCCGTCATCTACAAGGACGACGGACGGCTCGACCACTACCACTTCTGCCGCGGCTGCCCCGAGCACGCCTTCATCAACACCCGCGTGATCCTCGACAGTCCGGCCGAGCTCTTCTGGGCGGGCATCGGTGACGCCCTGAGCAAGCAGATCGAAGTGCTCCTCGCCACGCGCGGGAAGTCGCTCTTCCACACGACGATCCTCGGACGCGCCCTTGCACGCGCCTGCCAGCCGCCGCTCCTCGAGCTCGGCGCCAAGGCGCTCGAGGACTTCCGCGCCAAGCGCCACTCCGAGGCGTTCACCGAGTGCGTCCTCGACATCATCGTCACCACGGGCATCGTCTCCAACCTGATGACGAGCCGCGAGTACTACTTCAACAGCTCGCTCGCGCACTGCTTCTACAACGCCTCGTGCGTGCTCCCGCAGATGCACCGGCACCTCCACGGCGAGGTGGTCTCCTTCGGCAACCTCGTGCTCCTCGCCCACGACGGGCAGACCGAACTCCTCGAGAAGTTCCTCGCGTTCAACCTCGAGGTGGGGCTCCCCG
>CAJMRV010000122.1 GCA_905215795.1 uncultured bacterium
GGTCGGACCAGAGCTGGGTCGTGATGTGCGGAGCGACCGGGTAGAGGGCGCGCAGCAGGATCGAGGTGCATTCCCTGAGGGCCGACTCATCGAACTGGGCGGCCGGCTTGAACGACTCGATCGTGTTGAACATCTTCATGCACCCGGAGACCACGGTGTTGTACTTCAGGCCGTCGTAGTCGGCCTGGGCCACCTTGAGGAGGCCGTGGATCTCGCGGCGCAGCGTCTTTGCCTCGGCGCTCAGGCCGGACTTGTCGACGGTGCGCATGCACGGCGCGTTCACGAGGAGTTCGCGGTTGGCGAACGCCCAGTTCCACACGCGGCGCAGGAAGCGGTAGGTGCCTTCCGCTCCCGAGTTGGACCAGGCGGCGGACTGGTCGGGTGGGCCGGCGAACATGACGAACGCGCGGGCCGTGTCGGCGCCGTAGCGCTTGATGATGTCGCGCGGTTCGACGACGTTGTTCTTGGACTTGCTCATCTTTTCGATGCCGCCGAGGACGACGGGCTGGCCGTCGGCCTTGAGGGTGGCGCCCACGGGGCGGCCCTTCTCGTCGTACTCGACCTCGACTTCGTCGGGGTAGTACCAGATCTTGCGGCCGTCATCGCCCATGCGCCAGTAGCACTCGGCCATGAGCATGCCCTGCGTGAACAGGTTCTTGAACGGTTCGTCGTACTTGACGAGGCCGCAGTCACGCATCACCTTCGTCCAGAAGCGGGCGTAGAGCAGATGGAGCACGGCGTGCTCGATGCCGCCGATGTACTGGTCCATCGGCATCCAGTAGTCGGCGCGCTTGTCGACCATGGCGTCCTTGCAGTCGTGCGAGCAGTAGCGCTGGAAGTACCAGGAGCTGTCGACGAACGTGTCCATCGTGTCGGTTTCACGCTGGGCGTCGGCGCCGCACTTCGGGCACTTGACGTTGAGGAATTCGGCGCACTTGGCGAGCGGGTTGCCGGAGCCGTCCGGGATGAGGTCCTCGGGCAGCACGACCGGGAGGTCCTTCTCGGGGACCGGGACCGCGCCGCAGTGCGGGCAGTTGATCATCGGGATCGGGGTGCCCCAGTAGCGCTGGCGGGAGATGCCCCAGTCGCGCAGGCGGAACTTCACCTCGGTGTTGCCCAGGCCCAGCTCGACGAGCTTGGCGGTGATCGCGGCGACGCCTTCGGAGTGCGTGAGGCCGGTGAACTCACCGGCGTTGATGAGCGTGAGGCGGTCGGACTTCTCGCCGTACCATTCCTGCCATTCCTTCGTGTCGAAGGTCTCGCCCTCGGCCGTGAGGACCTGCTTGTAGGGGAGCTTGTACTTGGCGGCGAACGCGAAGTCGCGTTCGTCGTGGGCCGGGACGGCCATGACGGCGCCTTCGCCGTAGCTCATGAGGACGTAGTTGGCGACCCAGACCGGGATCGCCTCGCCCGTGATCGGGTGGCGCACGGTGAAGCCCGTGTCCATGCCCTTCTTCTCCATCGTGGCCATGTCGGCTTCGGAGACGCTGCCCTTGGAGCATTCCTCGCAGAAGCGGGCGAGCTCGGGGTTCTTCTGGGCCATGCGGGCGGCGAGAGGATGCTCGGCGGCGACGGCCACGTAGGTGACGCCCATCAGGGTGTCGACGCGGGTCGTGTAGACGTTGAGGCGCTTTTCGACGCCGTCGAGTTCATAGGGGAACGCGAACGTGACGCCTTCGGAGCGGCCGATCCAGTGTTCCTGCATGCGGCGGACCTGTTCGGGCCAGCCCTCGAGCTTCTCGATGTCGTCGAGGAGTTCCTGGGCGTACTGCGTGATGCCGAGGTAGTAGCCCGGGATCTCGCGCTTTTCAACGAGCGCGCCGGAGCGCCAGCCGCGGCCGTCGATCACCTGTTCGTTGGCGAGCACGGTCTTGTCGACCGGGTCCCAGTTGACGATCTGGGTCTTGCGGTAGGCCACGCCCTTCTCAAGCATCTTGAGGAAGAGCCACTGGTTCCAGCGGTAGTATTCGGGGTCGCACGTGGCGACTTCACGCGACCAGTCGAAGCCGAGGCCGAGCGGTTCCATCTGGGACTTCATCTCGGCGATGTTCGCGTAGGTCCATTTCGCGGGGGCCACCTTCTTGGCGATGGCGGCGTTTTCGGCGGGCAGGCCGAACGCGTCCCACCCCATCGGGGTCATCACGTTGAAGCCCTTCATGCGGTGGTAGCGGTACATCACGTCGTTCAACGTGTAGTTGCGGACGTGGCCCATGTGGAGCTTGCCGCTCGGGTAGGGCAGCATGGAGCACACGTAGAATTTGGGCTTGGGATTGCCGTCGGCGTCGAGGGCGTCCTCGACGGCACGATACACATCCTTCGCCCGCCACTGGGCCTGGACTTCGCTTTCCACAGCCTGGGCGGAATAGTTTTCGCGCATAAAGCCTTCCAATAGTAGGGTCGGGTGAAAAATAGAAACACTGTTTCAAAGTATAGCCTGACTAAGCCCCGTTCGCCCCTTCCAAGAGTAGGGGAACTTGCTTAGGGGGACGCGGGCGGGAATGCATGGGGGGAGTTGTGTCACAATTGGGAGTCATCGAAACGAGGGGCCGGCGCTGACCGGCCCCCTTTCACGCGGGGGAGCCCCGGGGACCCGATGTCCCGTGCATCCCCCGGCACGGAAAAACGCACGAAACGAATTGGTGTCATGTCAGATAGTTTGCAGTTAGAACGATTGAACCCCCGTCAGTACGAAGCCGTCACGGCCCCCGAGAAGAGCATCCTCGTGCTCGCCGGGGCCGGCTCCGGAAAGACGCGCGTGCTCACCACGCGCATCGCCTGGCTCCTCGAGAAGGGGCTCGCGGACCCGCGCTCGATCCTGGCGGTGACCTTCACGAACAAGGCCGCCAAGGAGATGCTCACCCGACTCGAGGCGCAGCTCCCGATGGACTTCCGCCGCATGTGGATCGGCACCTTCCACGGCCTGTGCCACCGCATCCTGCGCGCGCACGCCGCCGAAGCGGGCCTCCCGAAGACCTTCCAGATCATGGACTCGGGCGACCAGCTCTCGATGATCAAGCGCATCATGAAGCAGCTCAACGTGGACCCGGACCGCCTCGCCCCGAGGAACGTGCAGACCTACATCAACTGGCACAAGGAGCACGGCGTGCGCGCCGACCGCTCCCGCGACGACGTCGACGGCGTGGGCGTGATGATCTACCAGGCCTACGAGAGCGCCTGCAACAAGGAGGGGCTCCTCGACTTCGGCGAGCTGCTGCTTCGCTGTTACGAGCTGCTCGACCGCAACGTCGTCATCCGCAACCACTATCAGGACCGCTTCCGCCACATCCTCGTCGACGAGTTTCAGGACACCAACATCCTCCAGTACCTCTGGATCAAGATGCTCTCCGGGATCGACCGCACGGACCGCGCCCCCAACGCCGTCTTCGCGGTGGGCGACGACGACCAGTCGATCTACGCCTTCCGCGGCGCCAACGTGGGCAACATGAGCGACTTCCTGCGCGACTTCGGCATCACCCAGCCGATCCGCCTCGAACAGAACTACCGCTCCACCTCGAACATCCTCAATGCGGCCAACGCGTTGATCGCCTGCAACCCCGAGCGCCTCGGCAAGAACCTCTGGACCGATTCGGGCTCCGGGGAGAAGATCGCCGTGGTGCGCCACTTCGACGACCGCGACGAGGCGAACTACATCGCCAAGTCGGTCACCTCCGGGAGCGGCTCCTACAGCGACCACGCCGTGCTCTACCGCACGAACGCCCAGTCCCGCGCGATCGAAAGCGCGCTTCAGAACAAGGGGATCCCGTACCGCATCTACGGCGGCCTGCGATTCTTCGAGCGCGCCGAAGTGAAGCACGTGCTCGCCTACCTCCGTCTGATCGACAATCCCGACGACGACACGAGCTTCCTGCGCGTCGTGAACTTCCCGACCCGCGGGATCGGTGCGAAGTCCGTGGAGACCCTGTCCGAGGAGGCCGCCCGTCTGGGGCTGAGCCTCTCCGGGGCGATGGCGAGCGCCGAGGCACGTTATCCCTCGCGCATGCTCGCCTTCGCCGAGCTGATGGACTCCATGCGCTCCGAGGCGAGGGGCCTCTCGCTCTGCGAGATCGTCAAGCTCGTGATCAAGCGCTCGGGCCTTGCTGATTACTACGGCAAGGAAAAGGACGGCGAGGACAAGCTCGCCAACATGAACGAGATCATCGCGGCGGCCGAGGGCTTCCTCATCAACGAGGGCGTCGAGCTCTCCCACGATGCGTTCGAGCCCTACGACGAGAACGGCACGACCCCGCTCCTCGGGTTCCTCACGCAGGCCACCCTCGAGGCGGGCGACAAGAACGAGGCCGACGCCGACGCGGTCCAGCTCATGACGGTCCACGCCGCCAAGGGCCTGGAGTTCCCGTACGTCACGATCGCCGGCGTCGAGGAGGGCGTGTTCCCGCACTTCTCCGCCATGCAGGACGAGTCGGGCCTTCCCGAGGAGCGCCGCCTGATGTACGTGGCGATCACCCGCGCCAAGAAGAAGCTCACCATCTCGAACTGCCGCTCGAGGATGCTCCACGGCGAGACCCGCTACAACCAGCCGAGCATGTTCATCGACGAGATCCCGCCCGAACTCGTCAACAAGAAGGACTTCACCGAGAGCGACGGCTGGGGCACGGGCTCCTCGCAGCGCGGCCGCGACAAGTGGTCGGGCTGGAACGCCCCGTCCTTCGGCGGCTCGGACGGCTACGATCGCTCCCGCCGCGGACGCTCTGGCGGCTGGAACTCCGGTTCCGAGGGCTTCGAACGTGCCACGCCCGCCGTCTCCGCGGCCGTCGCCCGCAAGGACAGGAGCTTCGCGAGTGCGGTCTCCCGCCGCCGCGTCAACGACGAGTTCGGCTACGCTGTGGGCGACCGCGTCAAGCACAAGCGTCTCGGCGTTGGCACCGTCACGGAGATCACCGGCCAGGGCGAGGACGCCCGCATCATCATCGAATTCGACCAGAACGGGCGCCGCGAGCTTCTCCTGCAGATCGCCGTGCACAACATGAACAGGATTTAATCGCCGTCTTCTGCTACAATTCTCCAACCTGACCCCAGCGCCGGGTTCCGCAGGGCCTTACTCCATAGGGCTGCAGGCGGGTTTGGCGTGTGGTTCATGTGACCGTAGTTCAACAGGATAGAACTGTCCCCTCCTAAGGGACGGATCTGGGTTCGAGTCCCGGCGGTCGCACCACAACATCAAGATATAGTCGTTTGTCATGTATTTCATGACTATATATTGTGTGTCAATCGAGTGGTTTTTACCGTGACTGCACACGAAGTGCACACGAAACCCCGAAAACTGCACACGGTGGTGACTATGCGAAACAAGCGTCGTTCCGACATCGGAGCGGCGCTTTTTTTTATTTCCCGTTTTCCGGGAAAAGGGCATGAAAAAAGGAGCGGTCTCCTTTCGGAGGACCGCTCCCGGGTCATCGATCGTGCGGGTGCACGGGGCATCCGCA